>JAZSNJ010000141.1:0-15176 GCA_045536355.1 Clostridia bacterium
ATGATAAGACCTATTACACTTTGGCCTTTCCCAAAAGAAGTGTTAAATAAAGCTGCAGATAAAGTAAAAGCGTTTTTATCTGTTGAACTTAATATGGGACAGATGATTGAGGATATCGAACTTGCAACTCGTTGTAAAAAACCTGTTCTTCTTTGCAATCGTGCAGGTGGTATGATTCCTACAGTAGAAAATGTACTCGATAAAATTAACGAAGCAAATAAAGTAGGAGGTGCGAAATAATGACAGTATTTGAAAAACCACAAGCACTTACGGATGCAGTATTACATTATTGCCCTGGCTGTACACACGGTATTATTCACCGTCTTGTAGCGGAAGCTATTGACGAACTTGGTGTAAGAGGCAGAACAATCGGTGTAGCACCTGTAGGTTGTTCAGTATTTGCATATAATTATTTTAATTGCGATATGGTTCAGGCAGCTCACGGTAGAGCACCTGCAGTTGCAACAGGCGTTAAGCGTTCTGACCCCAACAATATTGTATTCACATATCAGGGAGATGGCGACCTTGCTGCTATCGGTACTGCTGAAACTGTTCATTCTGCAGCAAGAGGCGAAAATATTACTGTAATTTTCGTAAACAATGCAATTTATGGAATGACAGGCGGACAGATGGCGCCTACAACGCTTCCTGGTCAGGTAACACAAACCTCTCCTTATGGAAGAGACACATCAATAGTTGGTTTTCCAGTGAAGGTATGTGAAATGTTATCACAGGTTGACGGTGCAGCTTATTTAGAAAGAGTTGCAGTTAACAATGTTAAAAACATTAAAAAAGCAAAAGAAGCTATTAAAAAGGCATTTAAAAACCAGATTGAAGGAAAAGGTTTTTCGCTTATTGAAGTTTTATCAACCTGTCCTACAAACTGGGGTATGTCGCCTGAACAGGCTACAAAATGGCTTGAAGAAAATATGATGCCTTATTATCCTTTAGGTGTTTATAAGGATAAAACAGAAGACGAAGAATAGGAGGAATTTTAGCTATGAATAAACAGATATTAATTGCAGGATTTGGCGGTCAGGGTATTTTGTTTTCAGGCAAATTCCTTGCTTATGAAGGTTTGCTTGACGGCAGGGAAGTTTCATGGCTTCCGTCATACGGCCCTGAAATGAGAGGCGGTACTGCAAACTGCAGTATTATTTTAAGCGATACAAAAATCGGCTCACCGATTGTTGATAAACCAGATATTTTGATTGCAATGAATGCTCCATCTTTTGACAAATATGTTAACGAAGTTAAAAAGGGTGGACAGATTTTTGTTGACAGTTCTTTGATTGATGCAAAATGTGAAAGGGATGATGTTTCAGCTTATTACATTCCTGCAACAAAACTTGCAACAGAAGAAAACCTGTCAGGTCTTGCAAATATGATTATTTTGGGTCTTGTTATCAAGCATACAGATATTATGCCTTATGAAAACATCGAAAAGACACTTAAAAAAGTTATTCCTGCTAAAAAGCAGAATATGTTTGAACTTAATTTAAAAGCAATAGAACTAGGTTATAATTACGAAGGATAATATTCTGAAAAAAGAACAAGCATAAGCTTGTTCTTTTTTTATTTCTATTTACATTTGTTAGGGTTTGTGGTATACTTACATAGTAAAATATTTCATTTAAGGTGATAATTTTATGCTATCTAATTTTCACACGCACACAACTTTTTGTGATGGTACAAATACAGCTGAAGAGGTAGTTTTGTATGCAATAGACAAAGGCTTTGATGCTATTGGTTTTTCTGGTCATGGCTATACAGATTTTGACACCTCATATTGCATACAGAACATGAATGAATATGTTTGTTCTTTAAGAACTTTAAAAGAAAAATATAAAAATAAAATTGAAGTTTATTTAGGTGTTGAAGAAGATGCATTTTGCCATGTTAATCGAAATGATTTTGATTATATTATAGGCTCTTCACACTATTATTATATAAACAATAACTATTACTCGGTTGACTCTGGGTATGAACTGGTTAAGACTTTTTTAAGTTTTACAAATGGTGATTCTAACAGATTGGCTGAAATTTATTATGAAAATTTTCTGAACTATCTTTTGAAAAGAAAGCCTGATATTGTAGGTCATTTTGATATAGTAACTAAATTTGATGAAGTAGATGCACCTATCTTTTCAAATAAACAAGGATATAAAGAGTTGGCTGAGAAATATATATTAAGAGCGATTAAAGAAGATATGCTGTTTGAGGTGAACACAGGCGCAATTTCAAGGGGATACAGAACATTTCCGTATCCAAGCCTTGATTTGCTCTATACAATAAAGAAAAATGATGGAAGGCTCATTTTATCTTCTGACAGTCATAGTGTCGACACTCTTGATTTTTATTTTGAAGAAACAAAGAAAATGTTAAAAGATATAGGCTTTAAACATCTTTATACACTATATAAAAATGAGTTTGTAAAGTATAATATATAAAACGGAGGATGAAAATGGAAAGAGAAAAATTTGGTTCCAGATTAGGATTTATCTTAATTTCTGCAGGTTGTGCAATAGGTCTTGGCAATGTTTATCGTTTTCCTATTATGACAGGAAGTTATGGTGGTGCATTTTTTGTACTTATTTATATTGCCTTTCTTATTTTACTTGGAATTCCTGCAATGACAGCAGAACTTGCAGTTGGAAGAGCAAGTCGGAGGAGTATTGCAACATCTTTTGAGGTGTTGGAAAAACCGGGACAAAAGTGGCATTTTATGAAATATTTGGGAATTGGCGGAAACTATCTTTTGATGATGTTTTACACAACCATTGCAGGTTGGATGCTTATATATTTCGGCAAATATTTAACAGGCTCAATTTTAAGTGTACCTGGAGAAGAGTTAGGTAACTTATTTGGAGCAACTGTAACAAATACGCCGCTTATTTTGCTAACAACATTTATTACTATTTTACTTTGTTTCGGTGTATGTTCAATGGGACTTCAAAAAGGCGTTGAAAAGATCACAAAAGTTATGATGGTTTTGCTTTTGGTTTTAATGTTTGCTTTAGCGATTTATTGCTGTACTTTAGGTAACGCTTTGGAAGGACTTAAATTCTACCTTGTTCCTTCAATTGATAATCTTAAAAACAGCGGTGTGGGAAAAGTAATATCAGCAGCAATGGGACAAGCTTTCTTTACACTTTCTGTAGGAATGGGTTCTATTGCTATTTTTGGAAGTTATATTGATAAAAAGAGAAGACTTTTAGGGGAAGCAGTAACAATAGTAAGTCTTGACACTTTAGTTGCTATAGTATCAGGCTTTATAATTTTCCCTGCATGTTTTACCTATAATAATGGTGTAACAGCAGATGCCGGAACTGTTGGGGCAAGTTTCCTTTTTACTACACTTTCAAGCATCTTTAATTCAATGCCCGGTGGCAGAATAGTTGGCACACTCTTTTTCTTGTTTATGATTTTTGCTGCCTATTCAACAGTTATTGCGGTTTTTGAAAATATTATGTCATTCTGGATGGAACACACCAAACTTTCAAGAAAGAAAATTGCAGGAATTAATATTGTTTTGATGTTTGTCCTTTCACTTCCTTGCATATTGGGATTTGATGTGTGGTCAGGTGTTCAGGTAGCAGGTAAAGGCATAATGGATATGGAAGACTTTATTATAAGCAATAACATTTTGCCGCTTGGTTCTCTGTTATATATTCTCTTTTGCACATACAACAAATGGGGATGGGGCTGGAGCAATTTTATAAATGAAGCTAACACAGGTGAGAAAGGCTTAAAATTCCCGACAGCTATAAGAATTTATGTTAAATATATATTACCTTTGATAATCTTGTTTGTTTGGTTGCAAAGCTATATACCAATGTTTTAAAGCAAATAAAAAAGCACTCCGTATGGAGTGCTTTTTTATTCTGAGTTATCAGTCGCTCGAATATGGCAAAAGTGCAATATGTCTTGCTCTTTTGATTGCTTCAGTAAGCTGTCTCTGATGCTTTGCACATGTACCTGTAATTCTTCTTGGAAGAATTTTAGATCTTTCTGAAACAAATCTTCTTAATTTAGCTGTATCTTTGTAATCAATATGTTCAACTTTGTCAACACAGAACTGACAAACTTTCTTTTTTGGTTTTCTGCCTCTTGGAGCTCTGTCCTTCATCATTTCTGACATAACTAAATACACCTCCTGTTAAAATGGTAAATCATCATCATCTTCTGACATAGTAAAATCAGAAGTGGGTTGTACCTGTGGAGCTTCTGCTTGAGGAGCTTCCTTTACAGGTGATTGAACCTGGTAATTAGAAGAATCTTTTTTGCTTTCTGCAAAATGCACTTCATCTGCAACAACTTCGGTTACATAATGTCTTTTACCATCATTATCATCCCAGGTTCTTGTCTGTATACTACCGCAAAGAGCCATTAACTGACCTTTGGTAAAATATTTTGCAACAAATTCAGCAGTTGTTCTCCACGCAACAACATTTATAAAATCTGTTTGGCGTTGTTCACCTGTTCTTGCAAAATTTCTGTCAACTGCAACTGTAAAGGTTACAACTGCAACATTTGACGGAGTATACTTAAGCTCAGGGTCTTTGGTTAAACGACCCATTAATACTACTTTGTTAAGCATAATTCAATACCGCCTTTCTTATGCTTCCTGATTGATAACAATGTATCTTAAAATACCATCAGTAATTCTGAACTTTCTTGTAAGTTCTGCAATGAAATCTGTTGGTGCGGTGAATTCTACTAAAACATAGTATCCTTCGTTCATATCGTCAATTTCATAAGCAAGTTTTCTTTTACCCCAGTCATCAACTTTGGTAATTTCACCTGTTTTTGAAATTAATGATTTAAACTTTTCAACAAGAGCTGTGGTTGTTTCTTCACCTTTGCTTGTGTCAACAATAAAAATTGTTTCATACTTGTTAGTTTTAACCATTATTTTACACCTCCTTCTGGACTTTTGACCTGTTAGACAGGTAAGGATTAGTATTCATAAGAATACCAAATTATTATATTATAAACTTCAAATATTGTCAAGTATAATTTTGTTCATATTTAGTGCGGTAAGATGAACCGATATTTTCAATTTGTTCAAGTGCTGAACCTGCGCCCAAAGCAACACACGAAATTGCATCAGGGGCAACTGTAACCTTTATCCCTGTTTCTCTTTCCAAAAGCTTGTCTAAACCGTAAACTAAACTTCCACCACCGGTTAAAATTATTCCTCTCGAGCTTATATCACCAACAAGTTCAGGCGGTGTATCTTCTAAAACCTGATGAAGTGCCTCGCAAATTTTTGAAACTGGCTCTTCAAAAGCATCAAAGGTTTCTTCAGATGTAATTGTAATTGTCTGAGGTAGACCTGTTGATAAACTTCTTCCTCTTATATCGCATGTAACAGGTTCATCTCTGAAATAAACACTGCCGACTTTTTTCTTGATTTCTTCAGCAGTTCTTTCGCCAATTATAAGCTGATATTTTCTTCTTATATATTTAACAATTGCATCGTCAAACTTATCACCGGCAATTTTAATTGAACGACTTGCCACAATACCGCCTAATGATACTACCGCAATATCTGTAGTGCCGCCACCGATATCAATAACCATTGAACCGAAAGGCTTTGTTATATCAATTCCAGCACCTATTGCAGCAGCAATAGGTTCTTCAATGATGTGAACGCTTTTTGCACCTGCATGCATTGTGGCATCAATAACAGCTTTTTGTTCAACTTCTGTAACACCGCTTGGAACACAAACTATAACACGGGGTTTAAATACTTTTGATGCATTAACCTTTTCTAAGAAGTATTTAAGCATTTTTTCTGTTGTTTCATAATCAGAAATAACACCGTCTTTTAAAGGCCTTATAGCTGAAATACCTACTGGAGTTCTGCCAAGCATAGCTTGAGCTTCAATACCAACTTTTAAAACTTTTCCTGTCTGTGTGTCAACAGCAACAACAGAAGGCTCTCTTAATACAATGCCCTTGTCTTTAATATAAACAAGTACAGAAGCAGTACCAAGGTCGATGCCGATATCTGTTCCAAAAAAGAAAAGATTTTTAAGCTTTGAAAAATCAAATCGTTCCATTAAAAAATACAATGCGTTTTTACGCGCAAACTCCTTTCGGGTAATTCTCCATTTAGTATATATAATTTTTCTACAAAATGCAACAGTTATTTCAAAAATTATTGACGGTAAGGGGGAAAAGTGGTATACTGTCTCGTGGCAAATATAATAATTTTAAGTTTGCCCGAACGGGAGAAATTTATGAGTATAAAGGAAAATTATAGTGAAGTTTTAAATAAAATAAAAGATACATCTGTTACTTTGTTGGTTGTAAGTAAATACCACACTACAGATGAGATTATGGAAGTTTATAATTTAGGGCAAAGAGAGTTTGCGGAAAACAAAGTACAGGATATGGTCAAAAAGATGGAAGAGTTGCCAAAAGATATAAAATGGCACTTAATAGGCCATCTTCAAAGAAACAAGGTTAAGTATATTATTGGGAAAACTGCACTTATCCATTCTTTGGACTCTTTAGAACTTGCAGAAGAAATCAATAAAAGGTCTGAAAGTGCAGGAGTTGTAACAGAGTGCCTTATTCAGTTTAATTCAACCGGCATTGAAGACAGATTTGGTGTAAATTTTGATGACGCTGAAGATTTTTTAAATTCTCTTCTAAGGTTTAAAAACATCAAAATAAGAGGGGTTATGGGAATGGCGCCTATAACCGATACGCCAGACAAATATTTTAGTAAGCTTTCGGACTTGTTTGATAAGTATAAAGAGAGATTTGAAAATCCGATTTTGTCAATGGGTATGAGCTCAGATTATGAAAGCGCAATTAAGTGTGGTTCAAATATGATAAGATTGGGAAGCACGATTTTTAAATAGAAAAGGGGTAAAATTATGAAATATGTAGTTTTTTTAGGTGATGGAATGGCAGATACACCAAATGAAAATTTAGGTGGTAAAACACCTTTAGAACTTGCCAAAAAGCATAATATAGATAATATGGCAAAATATGCAAAAGTATTTGGAATGGCAAAAACTGTGCCTGACACATTAAAGCCGGGCTCAGATGTTGCAAACCTTTCTGCAATGGGATACAACCCTTTGGACTGTTATACAGGTCGTTCTCCTTTAGAGGCTGTTTCTGTGGGAGTTCCTTTAAATGATGATGATATAACTTTCAGGGTTAATTTAGTTACACTTTCTGATGACGAAAAATATGAAAACAAAGAAATGATAGATTACAGTTCTGATGAAATAACAACCCCTGAAGCGCATGAATTAATAAAGACTGTTGCTGATAAGTTAAACACAGAAATTCTTAATTTCTATCCTGGTTTTTCATACAGACATATTTTAGTGTGGAAAGGTGGGAAATTAAACTTTAATTTAACCCCTCCGCACGACATTTCGGGAAGAAAGGTAACAGATTATCTTCCAAAAGGCGAAAATGCGGATGTTTTGGAAGATTTGATGAGAAAAAGTGTTGAAATACTTAAAAATCATCCTGTAAACTTAAAAAGAATAGAAAGAGGCCTCCGTCCTGCTACAAGCATCTGGATTTGGGGTGAGGGAAGCAAAGCTAAAATTCCAAACTTTAAAGAAATGCATAATTTGTCGGGTGGCGTTATATCTGCAGTTGACCTTGTTAAAGGTATAGGATTAAGTGCAGGTATGGAATGTCCTGATATTGAAGGCGCTACAGGTAATATCCACACAAACTTTGATGCAAAAGCTAAGGCGTCAATCGAGCTTTTGAAAAAGCACGATTATGTGTATATACATTTGGAAGCGCCCGATGAATGCGGACACAGAGGAGAATACGAAAACAAAGTGCGCTCAATTGAATTGATTGACGAAAAAATAGTTGCTCCGCTTTTAAAATATCTTGAGGGAGCTAATGAACCTTTTAAAGCATTAGTCATGCCCGACCATCCTACACCTCTTGATATTAAAACTCATTCAAGAGATGCGGTTCCGTTCTTTATCTATGATAGTGAATGTAAAACCGAATCAGGTATTACAACATACACAGAAAAGGAATGTGAAAAAAGCGGACTTTATATTGAAAAAGCGCATGAAATTACAAATCTTTTAATTAAATAAAAAAGTGGCTGACCGTTTGGTCAGCCTTTTTTGTTAAAACTCAATTGTATATTGCTTGGTATCGGGGTTAAATCTTACACTTTTTGAAAGCTGTTTGGAGATAAATGTGATTGGTATCATCACAACTCCATCGTCTGTTATTGACGGATGTGTATCAAGTTTTATATGTGTTTTGTTGTGTGATGCGTTTGTGTCTAAAATCCACATTGAGTAATTGTTTCCGTTATAAGTGATATCAATTCTTCCGTGCAAATCTTCTTTATCAAAGGAGAATTCACCGCCTATTGCAGGAATAATGTCTTTAGCAGAAATAAGTGCACATTCACTTTCTTCTTCGTATTTGAGCGCAGTTTTCATTTTTTTGGTTAAATCATTAATCTGATATTCATCACTGTCAACCGTTAAAGTGATTAAGTTTTCGTGTTGTTGCATACCTTCTTTATAGATAAGTTCAGCCTCTGCTTCTGTAACTGCGTATGTATAGAACTTGAATTCGTCTATGTAACCGTTATAGTTACCAATAGGAGCGCGACCTATAAAATAAGGCTTGTCATTTGTAGCCACGGTTTCATAGCCCTGATATTCAACAGGAAGTCTTTCCTGGTTTAATAACTTTCCGTTTAAATAGTAGCAAACAGAGTCGTCATCTAATACAACAACAATATTGTTCCATGAGTTTGCAATATCTGTTTTAGAGAATGCGTCCTCAGACTTAAACGAATATGATTTGTAAGAACCATCAGGATATTTAAATGTTATATCTGTTTTTAAGAATGTGTAGCCATTATAAAAGCAAATTGATAAAGGTCCTTCAGTAAGTTCACCCGAAGAAGAAGCCTTACCAAACAAAATAGGGTCAACACATGCGTCAACATCATTTCCTTTAATCCACATTGAGACGGTGAACTGGTTTTCAAATGCTAAAGCTTTTGAATTGTCAAATTCCAAATACCCATCAGTAAAAGAAAGGGATTGATTTAGTATACCGTCTTCTTTGTATCCTAAAGCACCGTAATTTTTAATGTTTGTTTCAGCATTTCCTGAGTTGTCCAAATTAGAGTCAAAATGAAGTGTAACCTGAGACTGACTTGCCATATATAAAATGGCTTCTTGCTCACTTAAACCGCAGCTTGATAAAGATAAAGCTAAAATAAAAACAAGCAAAAGACAAGTTGTTTTCTTACAGTTCATAAAAAACCTCCTAAATTCTGCATATACTGGTATTATATTATTTAATTGGAATTTTGTCAAATTTTGTTGAATTAAAAGAAAGATTGGTGTAAAATAAATATGGTGATAATTATGCATAAAGACACGGAATATTTTAATATTAAAGATACCTTAGAGTGTGGACAGTGCTTTCGCTGGAACGAAAACGAAGACGGAAGCTATGTAGGCGTTGCAGATGGGAAGATTATAACAGTAAAGCAGACAAAAGAGGGAATAATTTATGACTGTGATGAAGAACTGTTTAATCACTATTTTGACCTATCAACTGATTACAAAAAAATATCGGACAGCTTATTAACCGATGATGTAATGAAAAGAGCAATATCTTTAGGAAAAGGAATAAGGATTTTAAATCAGGATTTTTTTGAAACTGTAATTTCTTTTATAATTTCACAAAATAACAACATTCCAAGAATTAAGGGGATAATAGAGAAGCTTTGCAAAAAATTTGGCAAAAGAATTGACGGGGATTTTTATGCTTTTCCAAAGCCATGCGATTTAGCACATCTTACGCCTGAGGATTTGGCATTTTTAAAAGCGGGGTACAGGGATAAATATATTATAGATGCCTCTTTAAAAATCTTAAATGGCGAAATAGATTTTGAAATTGTAAAAAACGCTCCCATTGGTGAGGCGAGAAAAGAAATTATGAAAATAAAGGGTGTAGGACCAAAGGTTGCAGATTGTATTTTATTATTTTCAGCAAAAAGGGCAGAAGCATTTCCAACAGATGTGTGGATAAAGAAAGTCCTTACACACTATTATAATGTTGAAAATATAACCACCAAAAAAGCCGAAGCTTTTTCAAAAGAAAAATTTGGTGAATATGCAGGTTATGCTCAGCAGTATTTGTTTTATTTGGCAAGAGAAGAAGGAATTTGAATAACACACTTAAAAAAGATGCATATAATAATTATAGGAACTGTTTTTGGAGGGGTATTATATGCTGGGTGCAGTAATCGGCTTTGCAGGCGGAACACTTTTGGGCGTTATAGTTATGAGCCTGTTTTTCGTAAGTGATGACAGATAATAAAAAAGGGGACTGTAATACAGTCCCCTTTAATTTAACATTAAAACATTTTTTTAATATGGTCTATTGCATTTTTTTCGAGCCTTGAAACCTGAGCCTGAGAAATACCGATTTCATTTGCAACCTCCATTTGTGTTTTGCCTTGAAAAAACCTTAAGTTAACAATATTTTTTTCTCTCTGGCTTAGTTTTGAAATTGCTTCTTTTAATGCAATAGATTCTATCCAGTTTTCATCGATGTTTTTTGAATCACTTACCTGGTCCATTACAAAAAGTGTATCTGTGCCATCGTGAAAAACCGGTTCATATAAAGAAACAGGCTCTAAAATGGCATCAAACGCATTTGATATATCTTTAGGGTCAACTTCTAATATTTTTGCAAGTTCTTCAATTTTGGGTTCTTTGTTATGCTCTTTAATATACTCTTCCTTAGCTTGAAGTGCTTTGTATGCTAAATCCTTGACAGAGCGGGATACCCTTATGGAATTATAATCTCTGAGGTAGCGTCTTATTTCGCCTATTATCATGGGTACGGCGTATGTTGAAAATTTTACTCCAATTGACATATCAAAATTATCAATTGATTTAATTAACCCTATACAGCCTACCTGAAACAGGTCATCAACATTTTCACCACGGTTGTTAAATCTTTGGATTATACTTAAAACAAGTCTTAAATTACCGTTTATAAATTCTTCTCTGGCGCTGTTGTCTCCATTTTTGATTCTTATTAACAGTTCATTTTTTTGTTTTTCTGATAATAAAGGTAATTTGGCTGTATTTACACCACAAATCATAACTTTGTTTATTATCATAAGATTGCCTCCCTCAGTTATTCTCAAGAAAAATTATACCCTAAGGAAAAGCAATTATACTAAATAATTACAAAATCATTGGTTGAATCTGGAAGCCTTTTAAAGCAAGAGATAGGGTTTCAGGAATTTTGTCAAAGTGTGCAACCAGCGAAGTTTCTTTGTTAAAAGGGTCATCCTGACCGAACGGGACAAAGTATATGTTTTTGTAGTTAAGTAATGCTCCAATGTTTTTTGCAGAACCCGACAAGCCGTCATTTGTTGATACTGCAATTATAACAGGTCTTTTGTTTCTTAAAGTTGATTTTGCCGCCATTGTAACAGGAGTGTCTGTAATGCCTGATGAGAGTTTTCCTAAAGTGTTACCTGTGCAAGGCGCAATAACTAAAGCATCTAAAAGCTTTTTGGGGCCTATAGGTTCGCTTCCTGTTATTGTATGAATTATTTTTTGATTTGTAATTTGTTCTACTTTAGCTATAAGTTCATCTTTATTATTAAAACGGTTATTTGTTTCATAAACCGTACCCGAAAAAACAGGTATAACCTCAGCATATTGTTTCTTTAGTGTTTCAATTATGGGGATAATTTTATCTATGGTACAAAAAGAGCCTGTCAAAGCAAAGCCGATTTTAAGTTTTATTAAATCCATTTAGACTCCTTTCCTGATTTTTTCAGATATAGTTTCTGCAATAAACTGTGCAGAAGAACGAGGACAAAATTTGCCGGGAAGCGAGAGCGCATGTATAACTTTAATGCCTTTTGATTTTGCATATTCAAAGTCAACCCCCCCTGATTTTGAATATAAATGGTTATTGACAAATATGATTATATGTATAATACTTTTATTGAGGTGCAATTATGAAAAAAATACTGCTTTTCATATTAATATTTATTATAGCTTTTTCGTGCTATAATTTAAGTCAGATTAAAATAGACTTTAGTGTAAACTATCAAAAAAATGATGATAAAACTTTATCTACAGGATATTATGAAAAAGAACATATTACATCTGAAATTTCAAATGAAATATTAAAATTAAAAGGCGTTTTGTCTGACGAGAGTAAAAAATATACTGTGATTAACCTAAAAGAAGATGGGGTTAACAAGTACACAGACCAACTTTCAGTAAATTCAAATGTTCCTTTCTTAAAAGAGATAAAAGTACCCCAAAACATAAATAACAGTTTTGAAATTGAAATATATTCCAACCCCGAAATTGACGGGGAATACCAAGGTGCATTTTATGAACAGCTTTATTATGAAAGAATAAAAGATGAATGGAAAGTAAAACAGCCTGATTATTTTACCCATAACCAAAATCAGTTTAATTCAGATAAAACAAACTACTTAAGATTTCAGGAGCTTACCGATGTTTATAGAAAAAACAAAAAAATAATAGATTTGTCAAACGAAATATGCAAAAACGCTACAAATGATTATGATAAAGTATTGCTTGTTCATGACTATATTATAGAAAACATATATTATGACAAAGATGCACTTTATACAGGTGATTTGAAAGACCAGGACCCACTTGATGCACTTGATAGTAAAAAGACGCTTTGTGCAGGAATTTCAAGGCTTACAGCATCACTTTTAAGAGTACAGGGAATAAAAGCCTTAACTGTTTCAGGTTATGCAAAGGGAGTGGATGATGACACAGATGAAAGTGTTTCAAACCACTCATGGAATGAGGTTTTTATAGATAACAGATGGATTGTAGTTGACGCCACCTGGGATTTAAAAAATGAATTTAAAGATGGGAAGTTTATAAAATCAAACACCAAAAACTACAGAATGTTTGATGCTGATTTATATACCTTTTCATATACACACAAAATTATATCTTATACATAAAAAACGGAGCTTTCGCTCCGTTTTTTTAAAATGCTGTAAAGTATGTAATTACTAAAATACCAAGTATAATTCTGTACCAGCCAAAAGCCTGAAAATCATGTTTTTTAATGTATTTAATCAAAAACTTAATTGCTAAAACAGAAACAACAAACGCTGTTATTAATCCTGCAATTAAAATTTTAAGTTCGAGTCCTGTAATTGTAAAGCCAACATCTGAAATATATTTTACTGTTTTTAGTAAACTTGCTCCAAACATAACGGGTATTGCCAGAAAGAACGAATATTCAGCAGCAACTTCTCTTGAAGTCCCTATAAGCATTGCACCGAGTATTGTAGAGCCTGATCGTGAAGTTCCCGGAATAAGAGACAACACCTGAAAACATCCGATTTTTAATGCGGTAAAATATGAAAGACCTTTAAAAGTTTTGATTTTAAAACTTTTTCTTTTGTTTTTCTTCTCAAGTAACACAAAAAATATACCGTATAAAATCAAGGTGATAGAAACTGTCTGCCAGTTGTAAAAATGTGAATCCATAAAATCATCAAACATAAGACCTAAAACTGCTGCAGGAATAACTCCCACTAAAACTTTACCCCAGATATTCCAAGTTTCTTTTCTTTGCGTTTTTGATTTTTTATGAGAAAACGGATTAAGCTTATCAAAGTAAAGGCATATTACAGCAAGTATTGCACCTAACTGAATAACCACCAAAAACATTTTTAAAAAAGCATCCGAAACATTCAGTTTTAAAAATTCGTCCACCAAAATCATATGTCCTGTACTGCTTATTGGAAGCCATTCGGTAATACCTTCCACAATTCCTAAAAAAATTGATTTTAAAATTTCCATAAAGCAACCTCATTTCTGGAATTAATTATAACAAAATCATTCTATAAATGCAACCTTTTCTGCGCTTTTAAAAACAAAGCTTTGGAAACGATTGGACAGTGTGTATTTTTGATTAGTATTTGTTCTTCTTGCGGAACATCAATTCTTTTTTGCAATTTGTATGAAAGTTTCTGGGTTTTATGTTGCACCATGTTCCCGACATAAACCTGATTGGTTAAAATGTTTTTAACTGTTACATCGCTCCATTTATAAGATTTGTTTTTGAGATTTTTGTATGATGAAGGAGTTTGAATTCCCATAGATGTAAGCTTTTTTGCAATAGAGTTTATTGACATACCACCATTAAAAAGTTTAAAAATCATTTTAACATTTTTGCTTACTTTATCATCTATAACAAGAGTGTTTTTGTTGTTCTTGCTTCTTTTATATCCATAAGGGGGAGCGGCACCAACGAACTCACCGCTTATGCGTTTTGCTGTAAGTGCGACTTTTACTTTTTTTGATATATCTTTTGAGTACATATCATTGATAACGCTTTTAAATGGGCCGAAATCGTTATCATATAAAGTGTCAATCCCGTCAGATACTGCAATGTAACGGATTCCCATTGACGGAAAAATCTTTTCTACATAATTGCCGGTTTCTATGTAATCTCTTCCAAGTCTTGATAAATCTTTTGTAATCACGGTATCAATCTTACCGGATTTTATAAAATCAAGCATTCTTTTAAACCCGGGTCTTTCAAAATTGGTACCTGTATATCCGTCATCTACAAAAATCTCAACAATGTTAAACCCGTTTTTCATAGCATAATCAGTTAAAAACATCTTTTGGTTTATAATGCTTTCAGATTGTTTTTCACTTGTTTCTTTGGAAAGCCTTAAGTAAAGCCCTACATTAAATTTCATAAATATACCTCCATTTAAGTATATTTAATGAAAGCGTAAATAATTCAAAATCAGCCCCACCTGGTCTTGAAGCAAGATCGATTAAAAGAGAGTCTTTTTTTAATTTGTCAATAACATTAGGGGTGAAAATTACAAACGGAGCAGTGTTTACAATGATTTTATAATCTTTAACATGTTTTTCTATATCATATGTTGATATAGCATCAATTCCGTTTGCTTTTGCAAAAGTTCGCTCAGCTTTATTTCTTGAAGTTGCTGTAGTAATAGCACCTAATGCTTTTAAATAATTGCATAAAACCTTTCCAATACGGCCATAACCTGTAACGAGGCATTTTGACTCAAAAAGTGAAAAGTCGGTTTCGGATATTATAATTGACAGCGCGGCTTC
>JAZSNJ010000186.1:0-3155 GCA_045536355.1 Clostridia bacterium
AAATGTGATGGTCAGGTTACAAAAACTATTGATGACATTAACAAAATAAGAGACCAGCATAAAGTAGGAGAAACTATAGTTATTACGGTTTCCAGAGATGGCAAATCAATAGATTTGAATGTTAAACTTATGGAAGACAATCCAAAACTTAACAACCAACCCTTTAACCGTTAAAATTTACCCCACAGTTTTGTACTGTGGGGTTTAAATTTGTAAATTTTTTGAAATTTTATAAATCATCTTGTATTTTTGTGTCATGTTATGTTAAAATGTGAATACAGCTTAATTATGAGGTAAAAATTGATGAAGACTAAACAAGCACTTATTTTAGTTGTGGTATCAGTAATATTGTTTTGTGCTCTTACTGTATGCGCAACTGATGATATAAAACTTAATATTAATGGTAAAGATGTACTATTGGATGTGCCGCCGGTTATGGTTAATGACAGAGTTTTAATACCTGTAAGAGTATTGTTTGAAACTGTTGGGGGCAATGTTGAATGGTTTCCTGATACTCAAAGAGTAGTTATTGAATTTGAAGATAAAAAAATTATTCTGGCTATAGGAAGAGATACCGCCTTTGTAAGCGGTGAAGAAATACCACTTGATGTTCCGGCACAAATTATATCAGACCGAACTTTAATTCCTGTTCGTTTTGTAGCTGAAAATCTTGGTATGGATGTTGACTGGGATCAGGAAACACAAACTGTTTTAGTTAAAAACATAATTATTAATTCTTATACTTTGTCTGAAGCATCAGTATCATTCACTGATGATAACATTTTAATTAAGTTAACTGGTGTTGGAGAAATCAAGCACAAATATATAAAACTTGCAAATCCTAACAGAATGATTTTTGATTTTGAAAATTGTAATTTATCAAAAGATATTAAAAACATTGCTGTTAAAGATGGTAATTTGTTAAATATAAGATTTGGTCAGTTTAACGGAACTACTGCAAGAGTTGTTTTTGATGTAAACAACATTTCATCTTATAAAGTATCTGCTGCAGATGATGTACTTACAATTCAAGTCCCTGCTACCGAAATTACGGATGTTATAGAAAACTATTCAAGCAAATATACTCTTTCTTCGAAAGCAAAAAATAAACTTGTTGTAATTGACCCGGGCCACGGTGGTAAAGATGTGGGCACAATAGGTGTTCATAAAGGTAAAGATGTTTACGAAAAAGATATAAATATTAAAATATGTAAATATCTTAATCAGTATCTTAAAAACAGCGGTGTTAAAACATATATGATAAGAAGTAATGATGAAACAGTTGATATATATGAGCGTCCGGAAATTGCAAATGAAAAAGGGGCATATTTATACTTAAGTGTTCACAACAATTCTTCTGTAAATCCTGAAACTAACGGAGTTCAAATTTATTATTCCAATTCAACGGTAACTTTTGATGGTATAGAAAACAAAACCTGGGCAAAATTTTACTATGATGAGATTGCACTTTTGGGACTTAACAAAGCCGGTATGGTTGACAATGATAAATACATTGTAATTAATAAGACTAAAATGCCAGCAATAATTGTTGAAAATGCATTTGTATCAAATGAAGATGATTTAAATAGATTAATGGACGATGACTTTTTAAAAAAACTTGCTCAAAAAATTTGTGATGCTACTGTACTTACCTTAAATAAAACTGTATAGATAACATTAATCCCTTTCTTGTATATTATAAATACAGGGAGGGATTTTTCATTGTATAATATTTCTGACTATCAAGAATTAAATATAATGTCTCATTTAGCAGAGACAGTTGATATGAGCGTTAAAATGCTGGGCGTAATGTATGAATGGAAAGAAACAATGGGTGAGGGTATAAAAGTGGGAATAATTGATACTGGAGTCGATATAAATCATAAAGATTTAAATCACAATATTGCTTTGTGTAAGAATTTTATAGGTGATAGCGCATCTGATGTTAGTGATATAGTGGGACATGGAACACATATTGCCGGGTGTATTGGAGCAGAAAGGAACGGAAGCGGCATAATAGGGGTTGCTCCAAAATGTTCTTTATATATAGCAAAAGCATTTGATGAGAACGGAGCTGCTAAAACTGACAGTGTAATTAATGCACTGGAGTGGTTAAGAGAAAATAAAGTTGATATAATTAATATGTCGTTTTCTTCTAAAGAAACAAGCAAGAGAGAGTATGAAGCTATTAAAAATTGCTATGATGACGGAATAATTTTGGTAGCCGCAGCAGGTAATGACGGACCTCACTGCTCTATAAGAAGTAATATAGGATATCCAGCAAAGTTTGACGAGGTGATTGCTGTAACAGCAGTTGATGCAAATAAAAATGCTGCCGATTTCAGCTCATGCGGAAGCGAGGCACAGGTGGCAGCAGTTGGTAAAGAAGTTTTGTCAACTTATAAAGACAATAAATATGCAATTTTAAGCGGAACATCAATGGCAACCCCGTTAATTGCCGGTGCTTGTGCAATACTTCAGGGAAAAGCTAAAATAAGGTTTAACAGAAAGCTCACCCCTGAAGAAATGTTTCTTATAGTAAGTATTTATGCTGATTGTTTAGGTAATTTTGGGCATAACAACAGATATGGGTACGGATTGTTTTCTTTTGGAAGATATTTCGTTTAATCTTTTTTAATATTAATTTTAGGACAAATTCCACTAATTGGACACAAATCACATTTCGGATTAAAAGCAGAACAGTATTTTCTTCCATGCAGAACCATTTGATGGCAGAATTTTGTCTGGTTTTCTTTTGGTATAATTTTTAAAAGGCTGTATTCAATTTTTTCAGGATTGTTTTCTTTAACAAGTCCCATTCTGTTTGTAAGTCTTATCATATGTGTGTCAACTACTATTCCTGGAATATTAAAAGCATCACCTAAAACCAGATTTGCAGTTTTTCTGCCTGTTCCGGGTAATTTTAAAAGAGTTTCCATTGATTTTGGAACTTCGCCATTAAAGTCTTCACATATCATTTTGCAAGATAGGACTATATTTTTGGCTTTGTTTTTATATAGTCCAAGTGATTTTATAATGTTTTCTATATCTTTAATATCTGCTTTTGCAAAATCAGATACTGTTTTGTATTTTTTATATAAATCTGAAGTAACCATATTCACACGTTCATCTTTACACTGAGCCGAAAGTTGTGT
>JAZSNJ010000155.1:0-3384 GCA_045536355.1 Clostridia bacterium
CGGTATAGCTTTTCTTTTCTTGTTTTATTTCAAAATCAGAAACTTCGGCATTTAACTTTAAAATTGCAAGTTTTACCATATTAAGACGATGCGCCCCGTCTAAAACATCATCTGTTTTATGAGGCGGATTGCCCGAAACAAGCACAACAATTTTGTCTGCTGCTTTTTTTTGCAGCAGACCTTTAATTACATCAATATGTCCTTTATGAATGGGGCTGAATGTTCCCCCGTAAATGCCTATTTTCATATTAATACATAAATTCAAACTCAAGCTCGTTCATTCTTACCGTGTCGCCCTCTTTGATGCCTTTTTGCTCCAACGCTTTTACGATACCGCTTTTTCTAAGCGATGTCTGAAAATAGCTTAATGATTCATAATCATCAAAATTAACTGAGTTGATAAGCTTTTTAACATAAGGGCCTGTTACAACAAAGGCTTCATTTTCTTTTGATACTGTAAACGGATTTTCAAAGTCTTCTGCCAAAACTTCAACCTCTTCAATTTCCACTTCAGGAACAGGTATGGTCTCTAACAAACTTGCTGTATACTTCATAAGCTCTTCCACACCTTTTTTGGTGGCCGCTGAAATTTCAAAAAACGGCAGTTCTAATTCTTCTATTTTAGCTTTGAAATCTTCATACATTTTTTCATCAGTCAAAATGTCTGTTTTATTTGCCACAACTATTTGTGGTCTTTCAGATAAATTTATATCATAATCTCTTAATTCTTTGTTGATAATTTCAAAGTCTTCTATAGGGTTTCTTCCCTCAATGCCCGAAACATCAACTACATGAATTAAAAGGCGTGTTCTTTGTATGTGTCTTAAAAATTCGTGTCCAAGCCCTGCACCTAATGCCGCTCCCTCGATTAAACCGGGTATATCGGCTGCAACAAAGCTTTTGCCCACGCCAACATTTACAACACCTAAATTAGGTATAAGTGTTGTAAAATGATAGTTTGCAATTTTTGGTTTTGCTTCTGATGCTACAGATAAAAGGGTTGACTTACCTACATTAGGAAAGCCTACAAAGCCAACATCGGCAAGAAGTCTTAATTCAAGCTCAAGCTCTTTTTCTTCGCCCTCTAAGCCTACTTTGGCAAATTTGGGAGCCTGTCTTGTAGCTGTCGCAAAATGGCAGTTACCCCAACCTCCTGCACCGCCACGAGCTGCTAAAAAGGAAGAGTCAGGCTTACTTAAATCTGCAATTATTCTTCCGTTTTTCTTAACAACGGTTCCAAGCGGCACAGAAATACAAAGCGTCTGACCATTCTTGCCATGACACCTTTTTTTCATACCGTCTCCGCCATTTTCAGCCTGGTATTTTTTCTTGTATTTAAAATCTATAAGGGTTGACATTGACTTATTTACCTTTAAGTAAATATCTCCGCCTCGTCCGCCGTCTCCGCCATCAGGTCCACCGGCTGCGACATACTTTTCACGGTGAAAAGACATGCTTCCGTCTCCGCCCTTACCGGCTTTTATATAGATTTTCGCTTTATCTGTAAACATAAAAAGTCCTCCGATAAAAAATTATTATCCCTGTTTTTATAAAAAACATACAGAGTAATAAATAGCGGCACCTTGCAAGGCACCGCTTTTTAGTTAGTTTTTATTCAACTGTGTAAACACTTACCTGTTTTTTTGTCTTGCCATATCTTTCAAATTTAACATGACCGTCAGCAACAGCAAAAAGTGTATCATCGCCGCCTTTTCTAACATTAAGACCAGGATAGATTTTTGTACCCCTTTGTCTAACTAAAATGTTTCCGGCTGTAACAAACTGTCCGTCAGTTCTCTTGACACCAAGTCTTTTCGATTCGGAGTCTCTGCCGTTCTTGGTACTGCCGACACCCTTCTTATGAGCCATTTTTTTGCACCTCCGTTAATATGCAAATTTACTTAAATTATTATAAGTTGATTTTTTCGATTTTAACCTTTGTATAAGGCTGTCTGTGTCCTTGTTTTTTGTGATAACCCTTTTTAGGTTTATACTTGTAAACAATGATCTTCTTATCTTTGCCATGGCTGATAACTGTTGCATCAACCGAAGCACCTGATGGATTTACTGTAAATTCGCCATCGTTTGATACAGCAATAACTTCTTCAAACTTGATAGCAGCGCCTTCTTGGGCTTCTTTCTTTTCGATGAAAAGAATGTCGCCTTCAGAAACCTTATACTGTTTACCACCCGTTACGATAATAGCGTACATAACGGTTTCACCTCCTGATTTAAGACTCGCTCGAATCGGTGCCGAAAAAATTTTCAGCTTGAAATAAACCGATTTCAATGCGGTTACCGTAAGATAATATCACATATATCTCACTTTGTCAACACTTTTATTTAATTTTTGCCCTGTAATGCACAGAATACGCAAATAAAAATCCGCCTAAGATATTTCCGAGTGTTACAAACAATAAATTTACAAGTGCAGGAGCAATATCTAATCCCCCGCTTAAAATTGCAAGAGGAAGATATGTCATATTTGCTATGCAGTGCTCAAATCCCATAAATACAAATGTAAATAACGGGAAGAATATGTATAAGCATTTTTCGCCGAAAGTTTTGCCTTTCATTGATAAATAAACTGCCATACAAACCATAATGTTACAAAAGATGCCAAGCACAAACATTTTTAAAATGCTCATACTTGTTTTTGCAGTATATGCAGATATAAGTTTTGCATCTATTAAATATGTATCCAAAAGACCTGTTAAGTACACCAGATAACAAACAAGCATACTTCCTAAAAAGTTTGCTATATATACAGTTATTAAAGAAAGTATAACCTTTTTAGGTTTATCCTTTACATATAAAAGCATCATTGTATCGCCCGTAAAAAGCTCATACCCGTTTGCAACGATTAACATAAGCCCTGTTGTAAAAAGTGCCGAAAAGATAAGTTTTGATGTAATACTGTTTTGTGTTAATGCACTCCCTGACATAGCAATAATACACGCCATTGAAAACACAAATGTGCAAAGCACACCCTCGATAAAAAGTTTTTTGTATGATTTATTAAGTTTATTATTAAGTCCTTGTGATAAGTTTTCCATTTTATACTCCTTTTACTCTTTTTTTGCTATAGAAAGCGGTGTATCGGTTGCAAGGGTTGCAATATTACCGTCTGCAGTTTCAAGCTCAACCATTCTTATAGTAATGGAGCTGTCAAAAACCGAAAGTTCTCCCTCTCCCGAATTCCCGTGATTGTCGCCCCACTTAAATTCTACTTTATTGTCATCTAAATACCCTGTTATGCTTCCCGTTTCGTAAAGCACTTTAGAGTCTTCATTCATCATTGCGATTGAAAAAATTATTCTTCCCTCATCATTTATGTTGGAAACATATACATTATATGAAAGTTTGCCTAAATCAGGCGAGTCA
>JAZSNJ010000047.1:0-31112 GCA_045536355.1 Clostridia bacterium
TCTATTATTCTTCCTGCTCTTGCATAACCAACACTTAATTTTCTTTGTATCATTGATGTCGATGCCTGTCCAAGTTCCATAATTATATCAATGGCTTTTGGCAAAAGGTCATCATAATCGCCTGTGTCTTCCGACTGGGAAGACTTGTTATCCTGAACAGAATTTTTCTCAATATATTCTAAAATTTCATGATTGCAATGTTCTTCTGTGTTTGACTTAACAAATTTTACTAATGCTTCAACTTCGCTGTCTGAAACAAATGCGCCCTGAATTCTTTTTGGTTTTGAGCTTCCGTAAGGGTAGTAAAGCATATCACCTTTACCCAAAAGCTTTTCTGCACCTGCCATATCGAGGATTGTTCTTGAGTCAATCTGTGATGAAACTGCAAAAGCAATTCTTGACGGAATGTTTGCCTTAATAATACCTGTTATGACATTAACAGACGGTCTTTGTGTTGCAATAACTAAATGCATACCTGCTGCTCTTGCAAGTTGTGCAAGGCGGCAGATTGAATCTTCAACCTCGTTAGGTGCAACCATCATGAGGTCTGCAAGTTCATCTATAATTATAACAACATGAGGCATTTTAGGGAATCCTTTTGTTTCTGCCACAGCATTATATCCTTTGATATCACGAACCTTTGCTTCCGAGAACATATCATATCTTTTCATCATTTCTGTAACTGCCCAAGAAAGCGCACCTGCTGCCTTTTTAGGTTTTGTTACAACTGGAATATCCAAATGTGGAATACCGTTGTAAACGCTTAATTCTACCACTTTAGGGTCAATAAGTAAAAGCTTTACTTCATTAGGGTCAGCCTTATACATAATACTTGTGATGATGGAGTTAATACATACACTCTTACCTGAACCTGTAGCACCCGCAATTAACAGGTGAGGCATTTTTGCAAGGTCAACCACAATAGGAGCACCACTTATATCTTTACCAAGTGCAACTGCAAGTTTTGATGGGTGATTTTTAAATTCTTCTGTATCAATAACCTCTCTCATTGATACCATATCAACCTGCATATTCGGTATTTCAATTCCTATTGCGGCTTTACCCGGAATAGGTGCTTCTATTCTTACTGTAGGAGCTGCAAGATTTAATGCAATATCATCAGAAAGCCCTAAAATTTTACTTACCTTTATACCTGCCATAGGCTGAAGTTCATATCTGGTTATTGTAGGACCTTTTGTAACCTGTAAAACTCTTACCTGAACACCAAAGCTGTTTAATGTATCAACAAGCTTTTGTGCATTATCCATAAGTTCCTGTTCTTTAACCTGTGAACCTTTTAACTTATTTAAGCTCAAAAGATTAACATCAGGGAAAACATAATTTTCTATGTATTCATATCCTTCTTTTTGGAGTTCTTCAGGGATTTCAACCTCGTCGCCTAAATTAAGTGCTACTTGATTGTCAGACTCTATTATAGCATCTGTAATAGGCGCCTCTGTTTTGCTTTCAGGTATAATAGTGTCAGGCCCTATAATAATGTCATCAGGGTCATCTTCTTCTATTTCTTCAGGATAGTCAGGCAGATTTACTTTCATTCCCTCTAAAGGATTGTTAATTGCAGTTTGTGTGGGAGCGGGAATAAACGTTTTCTCCTGCTCTTTTAAAATGCGCTTTTGTTCTTTCATTTCAGCTCTTCTCAAAGAAGCTTCTTCAAAATAAGCTTTGATTTTTTTGAACATAGCAGTAGGCTTAAGACCAAAGATTGAAATAATACAAATTACACCTAAAGCAGAGTAAAAAATCACACCACCAATATTTCCTAAAAGGGAGGTAACAATAAGATTTATAAGTCCACCTAAAACTCCGCCACCTTTAAGACAGGTTCCGTCAGTATAGTAAAGGGAAATGGTATCTACAATATTTTCGGCCTGTAATGAACCTGAGGTATACTGCGCAACTGCAGAGATTACCACAAGTAAAATACCTGTCCATATAAATGTGTATTTTAATTTAAAAATTCTTTTTTCTATAATAAGGTTTGTACCTATCGCAAGAGTAAACACAGGGATAAGGTATGCCGAAACAGAAAAAAGACCCAAAAGTATGTATTTCAAAAAGCTGCCCACAGCACCCGTACCGTCAGTATAAACCGAGGCTATAAAAAACAGCGACAATGCAACAAAAGCAACTGCAAATATTTCGGGTTTGTTGCTTAATGTTACGGCAGGTTTTTTTTGAGCTTTTCGACTTTTTGAAGCTTTTTTAACTTTTGCCATTTATATCATTACTCCTTAAAGTTATAGTTCTTGACTTTAAGTATAACATAAAAAGCAAAAAAAATCTACTCTTTTATTAATTCTTTTAATTTAGATATGGCATCTGATATTGTGCCAACCTCATCAATGATTCCATATTTTACTGTTTCTTCACCAAAAAGCACCGTGCCGATATCGTTTGCGATTTCATCTGTGTCAAACATAAGTTTTCTCAAGGTTTTAATATCGGTTTTTGAATGTGAAACAATAAAGTTATATATACTGTCCTGAAGCTTGTTAAAATACTGAAAAACCTGCGGAGCACCAATGATTAGTCCATTTGTTCTTACGGGATGCAGTGTCATAGTTGCAGAGGGAACTATAAAAGAATGATTTGCAGCAACTGCAAGGGGCACACCAATTGAGTGTCCACCACCTAACACAATAGAAACTGTAGGTTTTGAAAGACCTGATATCAGTTCAGCAATTGCAAGACCTGCTTCAACATCACCACCCACCGTGTTAATGCAAATTAAAAGTCCCTTTGAGTCTTTGTTTTCTTCAAACTCAATAAGTTTTGGAATTATATGCTCATATTTTGTTGTTTTTGTCTGATTTGACAGAAGATTATGACCTTCAATTTGTCCTATAATTGTTAAACATTCAATGTTGTTTTCTATTTTGGTAACACCGTTATCACTCACTTTAATTATCACCTCGTAAATTTAATCTAACCTAACAAAAAAAATATATTCTAAAGGTTGAAAAATAATTAAAAATTTGTTATAATTTAATAAATATATGATAGTGTGAATAATTATATTCAAAATAGCGGGAGATGTAATATGCTAACACCAATGATGAAACAGTATTTTAAAATAAAAGAGCAATATAAAGACTGTTTGATTTTCTACAGACTGGGCGATTTTTACGAAATGTTTTTTGGTGATGCCAAGATAGGTTCTGAAGTTTTAGGGCTTACTTTAACGAGTAGAGACTGCGGCTCAGGTGAAAAAGCACCTATGTGCGGTGTGCCTTATCACAGTTGTGATGGATATATAGCAAAATTGGTTGCCAATGGTTATAAAGTGGCTATATGTGAACAGCTTACTGACCCTAAAGAGAGTAAAGGTATAGTAGAAAGGGGAATAACTAAAATAGTAACCCCTGGTACGATAACAATCCCTGATGCTTATGAAGAAACAAAAAACAACTTTTTAATGTGCATTGTAAAGATTGGGTCAGGCTATGCTATTGCAGTAACTGATGTATCAACAGGTGAACTCCATGCAACAGAATTTAAAAACGAAAGTGCTAAGACTGACCTTTTGAGCGAAGCAGTTAAATACAATCCATCCGAAGTTGTGTGCAACAAAGCATTTTTTGAGGATAAGTTTTGCCGAGACTTTTTAAAAAGCAAGGTTAAATCATTCATTCAATGCTTTGAAACAGATGCAGAGGATAAAGAAAATGCCCTTCAAATAGTAGGCACACATTTTGAGGGTAAATACCCAAAATATGTACTAAAAGAAAAAGAACTTGCTGTTTCAGCCATTGCAGTTTTATTAAGATACCTCAATAAAATGCAGATGACTGATTTGAAGCACATCTCAAACATTGATTTTTATGAAAACACCCAGTATTTAAGCTTAGATACCGTGGCAAGACAGAATTTAGAACTTGTCAAGACCATGAGAGACGGCAATAAAAAAGGCTCACTTTACGGTGTTTTGGATAAAACAAAAACTTCAATGGGTGCAAGGCTTTTGGCTAACTGGATAAATCAGCCTTTGGTGTCAACAGGTCATATAAAAAGAAGGCTTGATTCAGTTGAAGAACTTATACAAAATGTTGCATTAAGAGATGCATTAAGAGAATGCTTAAAAGATATAAATGATATTGAAAGACTTGTTTCAAAGCTTGAATATTCAACGGTAAATGCAAGAGATTTAAACGCTTTAAAGGATTCTGCAAAGCTTTTTCCTGAATTTGAAAGATTAATCTTAAATGCAAAAAGCGGTCTTATGGTTGAACTTTCAACAGAGTTTGACTTACTTACCGATATATCAATGCTTATAGAAACTGCTATAAAGCAGGAAGATGTTCCATTCACAATAAGAGAAGGCGGGATAATAAGAGAGGGCTATGACGCTCAGCTTGATGAATGGAGAAATGCAAGTAAAAACGGCGGAAACAAATTAAGAGAACTTGAAGCCCGTGAAAGAGAAAGAACAGGTATCAAAAATTTAAAAGTTGCATATAACAGAGTTTTTGGTTACTACATAGAAGTTACAAGGTCTTATTATGACCTTATTCCTGATGACTACATAAGAAAACAGACTTTGGCAAATGCCGAAAGATTTATAACAGAAGAGCTTAAAGAACTGGAAGATTTAGTTCTTCGCTCGAACGAGAAAATTGTTGCAAGAGAATATAATATTTTTTGCCAGATAAGAGATAAAATCAAAACACAGCTCGAAAGAATTCAAAAAAGCGCAAAGGTTTTAAGCACGGTTGATGTTTTGTGTAACTTTGCTACAGTGTCTGCAAAAAATAACTATGTAAAACCAGAAATTACATTAGATGATGAAATTGAAATAAAAGATGGAAGACACCCTGTTGTAGAAACATTTTTAACAGACAGTTTGTTTGTCCCAAATGATACTTTTCTTGATTGTGATGAGAATATGACAGCCATAATAACAGGTCCTAATATGGCGGGTAAATCTACATATATGCGCCAGATTGCAATAATAGTTATAATGGCACAAATGGGATGTTTTGTTCCTGCGTCTTACGCAAAAATCGGAATTGTTGACAAAATTTTTACCCGTATCGGTGCATCTGATGATTTATCATCAGGACAGAGTACCTTTATGGTTGAAATGTCAGAAGTTGCCAACATTTTAGACAATGCAACACCTAAAAGCTTGTTACTTTTAGATGAAATCGGAAGAGGTACAAGCACTTTTGACGGTATGAGTATAGCATGGGCAATTATAGAATATGTGTCTGACAAGAAAAAGCTTGGTGCAAGAACATTATTTGCAACACATTATCACGAACTAACCCAACTTGAAGATAAGATTAAAGGTGTTAAAAACTATTGCATAGTTGCCAAAAAGAGAGATGATAACATTGTCTTTTTAAGAAAAATTGTGCGTGGAGGTGCAGACGAAAGCTTTGGCGTTGAAGTTGCAAAACTCGCTGGTGTTAAAGATGAAGTTATCAAAAGAGGCAAACAAATCTTATCCGAAATTGAAAAAGGCGAAGTTAAAAAGCCTAAAACGCAAAGAACAGTTACAGAAGAAGAAAACATGCAGTTTGATATGGTGGATAATGTTGTATCTGACTTTTTAGAAGAAATAAAGAGAATAGATATAAATGTATTATCACCAATTGAAGCTATGAACAAGCTTTTTGAAATTAAAAACAAAGCTGATAAATTGTAAAATGGAGTAAATTATGAGCAGAATTAATGTTTTGGATATTGAAACCGTAAACAAAATAGCGGCAGGTGAAGTGGTTGAAAGACCGGCATCGGCAGTTAAAGAACTAATTGAAAATTCAATAGATGCAGGGGCAACAAAAATTACTGTTGAAATTAAAAACGGTGGAATAAGTTACATAAGGGTTACCGATAATGGGTCAGGTATATTGTCAGGTGATGTTGAAAAGGCGTTTTTGCCACACTCAACAAGTAAAATTTCTGATATCAAAGACTTAGAAACTCTTTACACAATGGGCTTTCGTGGAGAAGCTCTTTCAAGCATTTCTTCTGTTTCTCATGTTGACCTTTTAACAAAAACAAAAGATGAGCTTTATGGTACAAGTATGTCGTTAGAGGGCGGGAAGGTAGTATCCAAACAGGAAGCAGGTTGTCCTGATGGTACCACAATCGCAATAAGCAATCTGTTTTATAACACCCCTGCAAGATTTAACTTTCTTAAAAAAGATGTAACCGAGGCATCACATATAAGCGATGTGGTTTCAAGAATGATAATAGGAAACCCGAATGTTTCAATTAAATACATAAGTTCGGGCAGGGAAGTAATGTTTTCGCCAGGAAACGGAAGCTTGAGGGATGCTTACGCTTCAGTATACGGCTTAGAACTTGCAAACGCATTAAAAGAGGTTAACTATGATTATGAGGGAATTAAGGTAACAGGGCTTGTTGGACTTACTCATTTAGCAAGGGCAAACCGTAATATGCAGGATTTTTATGTAAATGGCAGATGGGTTAAATCCAAAACAATAATTCACGCAGCAGAACAGGCATATAAAACAATGCTTATGGTTGGGAAATACCCAATACTTTTATTAAATATTTCGCTTGATGCTTCCAAAACCGATGTGAATGTTCATCCGTCTAAACTTGAAATTAAGTTTTCTGATGAAAGAGTTATACATTCAGCAGTTTTCTGGGCTGTGCAAAATGCAATACTTTCTTCGGATAAAGTTAAAGAAGTAGAAGATAAACCAAAGGTAAGTATCACTTCAACATATACCCCAAAACAAGAAAGACCAAAACAGGCTTTTTTAGATTTCAATCCTGAAAAACCTGTGAATTTTGATGAAATATTTAAAAAAGAACTTGTAGATATATTTAAAAAGCAGGAAGAAAAACCTGTAGCAAAGCAAAAGGAAATGGCTTTTGCTGATTCAGGCAATTTAGAAATGGAACAAACAAAAGCAGTTCCTGTAACAGAATTTAAAGTAATAGGACAGATTTTTAATACATTTATCATTATACAAAGAGGGCAGGAAATGCTTTTAATTGACCAACATGCTGTCCACGAAAGAATTAACTATAATGAAATTGTGAAAAATGCGAAAGTTAAAAGCCAGGTTCTGTTAATGCCTGAAAGTATACTTCTTTCTGCCACAGAGCATAGTGTGGTTTTCCAGAACCTTTCTGTTTATGCCGATATGGGATTTGAGATAGAAGATTTTGGTGAAAACAATATAATTGTCAGAAGTGCACCCGATGGTATAGATGTATCAGACATTCAAAATACAATAATAGAAATCTCTGATATTATAAAATCAGGCGGCAATACCGAGGAAATTTATGACCGGGCAAGATTTTCGGTTGCATGTAAAAAAGCAATAAAGGCAAACCACAAAATTGATGTTAAAGAAATGGAATATTTGGCATCGGTTGCATTAAATGATGACAGTGTGAGAACCTGTCCCCACGGAAGACCGGTTGTTATATCATTTTCACGCCAGTTTATTGAAAAACAGTTTAAAAGGATTGTATGAGTATGGATAAAAACTTTAAAAATCCTCTTATAGTATTGTTTGGCCCAACAGGATCGGGAAAAACCGACACTGCAATTAAACTTTGCAAAGAGTTTGATTTAGAGGTGGTAAGCGCCGACTCTATGCAGGTTTATAAATATATGGATATAGGAACCGCCAAACCCGATTTACAAGAGCGAGACGGCATTAAACACTATATGTTAGATGTGGTCAATCCATGGGAAAACTATTCACTTCAGGACTATGTCCAAGATGCTTCAAAGTGCATAGAAGAAATCTATGCTAAAGGTAAAATCCCCATACTTGTAGGTGGCACAGGGCTTTATATAGACACTTTAATAAACGGTGTAACTTTATCCGAAGGCGTAACCGATGAAAAGTACAGAGAGCATCTTTTTGACCTGGCTTTAAAAAATGGCAACGAGTATGTTCACAATATGTTAAAAGAAATTGATGAAAAAGAAGCAGAAAAAATTCATTTTAATAATGTGAAAAGGGTTGTAAGGGCTTTGGAAATCCATCACACCTCAGGTATAACAAAATCAGAGCATATTAAAAACACAGCTGACAGAACTCCAAAATATAACACATTAAAATTTTGTATGGATATAGAGAGGGAAGTTTTATATCAAAGAATTAATGATCGTGTAGACAAAATGCTGGATAGGGGCCTTTTAAGTGAAGTGGAAAGCATACTTAAAATGGGGGTTAGTGAAAACAACACCTCTATGCAGGCTATAGGATATAAAGAACCGATTTTATATTTAAAAGGTGAAATATCTTATGACGAGATGGTGTCTTTGTTAAAGCAGTCTACAAGAAGATATGCCAAAAGACAGCTCACCTGGTTTAAGCGTGAAGAAAACACAACCTTTATAAATCCTTATGATAAAGATTTTTATAATGAGTTGAAAAAACAGATAAATGAGTGTATAATAAAAGAGTGATAAAGTTAAAGGAGGATAAATTATGAATAAGCAACTTAATTTACAGGACGAAGTTTTAAACTATGTGAGAAAAAATAATGTTCAGGTAACAATTTATCTCACCAATGGATTTCAGTTTAAAGGTTTTGTTAAAGGGTTTGACAGTTTTATTATCATCATAGAATGTGATGGAAGACAGCAACTTGTATATAAACATGCAGTTTCCACAATTTCTCCTTCCACTAATATAAATCTTTTGAGCATTTGCCAAAAGGAGTTTAAGGATGAGTAAAAAAACAGCCTCACCGCTTATATTATTTATGATAATACTTGCGGTTTTGCTTACTTTTTATAACATTTATATTTATTTTACCTCAAATCTTACAACACAACTTGTAGAGTCAGGTACCATTGAAAATTCGGTTTTAACTAAAGGGTTTAGTGTAAGAGATGAACATATCGTTTTAGATGAGGGTGCAGGTATAATAAACAGCTATGTGTCAGAGGGCGAAAGGGTTTCAAAAGGAACTTTAATTGCAACATATTATTCTATGGGTGCAAGTGCTGACAAGCAGGACAAGCTTAAAGATTTAAATGACAGAATCTTGAATTTAGAAAGGCTGCAGTCGTCATCATATGCAAGAATTATAAAGGCAGATACCATAACAAATGAAAAACTACCCGAAATAGTAGAATATGCTCACAAAGGTATGGGTGCAAAGCTTAATGAAATAAAGCTTGAGATTCAGCAGGTCATTGATGAAAGTATTGCTACTAACAGAGAAGAAATTTCAGCTTTGATTGATAAACTAAAAAAAGAACGACAGGCAATAGAAAACAGTATATCAGGTGATAAAAAAAGCATTTATTCATCGGTTACAGGTATGTACTGCCTTAATAAAGACGGATATGAAAATCAATTTGATTATGAAGATGTTGTTCATTTAACAGTAGATGAATTTGAAAAGCTTTCGGCTCTGGAAGATAAAAGAACAGATAAAGGCGTAATAAAAGTAATTAATAATTACAAATGGCGCTTTGTTACAAAAGTACCTGAAAAAAAGACAGCTGCTTTAAAACCAGGCTCGGTTTTAAGATTAAGATTTCCCGATTATGGCGGTCAGACCTATAAAGCAACTGTTGTCAACATATCAGAAAGCAAAAAGGGTGAAGTCTTACTTGTTTTAGAGGGGCAGGACTATACCGAATGTCTGTTTTTAAAAAGAGAGCTTTCATGTGAAGTGGTTTTTGGAAGTGAAACAGGGCTTAAATTAAGTAAAGACGCTATAAGAGTTATTGACGGTAAAACAGGAGTATACATAGTTAAATCAGGGGTTGTCAGGTTCAGGGAAATTGATATTTTAGCAACCGATGATGATTATGTTATAGTTAAAGACAGATATGAAGATTTAAATGACCATTTATTGCTATATGATTCTGCAGTAGTTAAGGGTGAGGTAGAAGCAGGACAGATGGTTAAATAAGCAGTAAATGATGAAAGGAATGTAATATATAATGAGTGTTATTGACAAAATCTTTAATTGCATGGGGTTCGAAATCAATGTTGAAGATGAAGAAACAAACGAAGTGCCTCAGGTGAAAAACAGATATGACACGAGGATTGAAAGACAGTACAGTAAAGCATCAGTGCCTATGCAAACCACACAGAGAAAGAACAAAATTTTTGATTTACCAACTCAGGCACAGTCAAAACTTCAGGTAGCAATATATAAACCCCAGTATTTTGACGATATAAGAATTACAGCGGATGAATTAAAAGGCGGGAAACCTGTTATAATCAATTTTACAGAGATTTCAGATAATTCATATCAGAGAATGCTTGATTGCTTAAGCGGAGTTTTGTATGCCATTGACGGGGATTTGGTTAAAATATCGGATTACATTTATCTTGCTTCTCCAAAAGGCATCCAGGCAGTGGGGAATATTACTGCAGAGAGTCTGCTTGGCGGAAATTTCGGGAGTGTATTAGGAAGATAATATGAATAAAGTTATAATTATAAATGCAATAGTTTTAATGGGAGAGGTAATAGGCTACATTATATGGGCAAGGATTTTAATGTCTATATTCGTAAGGTCATCATCTAATATTTTCTATAATTTTTTGGTTAATGTTACAGAGCCTATCTTATATCCTTTAAGAAAGCTTCAGTTCGGGCTTTTTAAGTCATCAATGTTTGATATTTCGCCAATTCTTGCGTGGTGCCTTATAGATTATGTGGTAGTACCACTTTTAGTAAGATTAGTAAATTATATTTTATTATAGGGAGGAAATATATATGTTAACACCAATTGATATTCAAAATGTAGAATTTTCAAAAGCTTTTAACGGTTATTCAAAAACAGAGGTTGATGAATTCTTGGCAAGACTTCAGAAAGATTATGAAACTCTTTACAAAGACAGTGTGAGCAATAAAGATAAAATTGCTATGCTCAGTGATTCTGTAAGAGAATATAAATCAATGGAAGAAGCTCTTAAAAATACACTTATGTTTGCGCAAAACACAGCAGAAGATGTTAAAAAGAATGCACAGGATAAAGCAGAGGCAATAATTGAACAGGCAAAACAGGATGCAGACAAAATCATTTTTGAGGCTGAACAAAAAACAATAGATGCAAAAAGAGAACTCGAAAATGTAAGAAGCCTTTATGTTTCCTTTAAAAATAAATTTGATAATCTTTTGGACCTTTATAAAAAACAGATAAGAGAAATTGAAAGCGAAGAACAGATTTTATGATTTTAAATACGGTTTTATGTTTGATGCTTCTTGTGGTTGACCAGATAACAAAAGCTTTAGCTGTAAGCTTTTTGAAACCCTCAGGGAGCATTACTGTAATAGATAAAATCCTTGATTTTACATATGTAGAAAACACAGGTATAGCATTTGGTATGTTAAAGGGAATGCATTATATTGTTCTTCCCATAACAATAGTTATATCAGCCTTATGTATTTTATTTGCAGTAAAAGCATATCAAAAAGATTATAAAAAGCTTTCTCTTGCTTTAATGGTTATTACTTCAGGTGCAATAGGCAATATGATAGATAAAATTTTAAACGGATTTGTTATTGATTTTATAGAACTTAAATTTATTTCATTTCCTGTATTTAACTTTGCCGACATATGTGTAACTTTGGGTGCAGCTTTGTTTGCAGTGATAATTTTATTTACAAAAGACGGTGATTTTTTTGCAGATAAAAAGTGAAGAAAACGGAATAAGAATTGATGCATATTTAACCAAGGTTACAGGTAAAACAAGAAACTTTGTTAAAAAAATGCTTGATGAAAAGTGTGTGTCGGTAAATGGTGAAGTAATAAAAGCAAGTTATAAGGTAAAACAAGATGATGTAATAGAGTATGAACTTCCAGAAGTGAAAACATTAGATGCATCGGCGCAGGACATTCCTCTTGATATAAGATACGAAGACGATTGTCTTTTGGTTATCAATAAGCCATATGGTATGGTTGTTCATCCCGCCCCGGGGAATCCTGATAACACTTTGGTAAATGCAGTTATGCATCATTGCGAAGGAAAACTATCCTCAATAAATTCGGTTTTGAGGCCAGGCATTGTACACAGAATTGATAAAGACACTTCGGGTCTTTTGGTTGTGGCAAAAACCGATGAAGCGCATAACCACTTGTGTGCACAACTTAAGAATCATTCTATGACAAGAGTTTATACTGCAATTATCAACGGTCATTTTAAGGAACACGAGGGCACAGTCAACGCACCGATAGGACGACATAATATAAATAGGAAAAAAATGGCTGTTACAAAGAAAAACTCTAAAGAAGCTGTTACTCATTATCAGGTGGTTGAAGAATATAAGGGATATTCTTTAATTAAATGCAAACTTGAAACAGGCAGAACTCACCAGATCAGGGTTCACATGTCATATAAGGGGCATCCTCTTTTAGGTGATGAACTTTATGGCGACAGAAACAAATTGGGAGTTAAAAGGCAAATGCTTCATGCAGGGGTTTTGGGCTTTATACATCCTACAACTGGAGAGTATATGTGTTTTGAATCAGCAATTCCTGAAGACTTTGAACAAGTATTAAATACACTTAGGTCTTCATATATATAGAAAGGTACACACTATGAGAGTTAAAGATAATTTAATTTTAAAAGAGATGGGAACAGAGTATGTTGTTGTTCCGGTAGGCGAGGGACTTCTTGATTTTCAGGTTATGCTTACCTTGAATGATACGGGCGCTTTTTTATGGAATGCCCTTAAAGAAGAAACCACCTTTGACAATTTGGTGGATACTCTTACCAAAGAATATGATGTTGATAAAGAAACAGCAAAAAAAGATATTAAAGAATTTTTAGATATTTTAACTTCAAAAGATTTGATAGTGCTATGAAAAAAGAAATCAGTTCCAAACATTTAGTTCCTGTTATCAAAATGGCTGTTGATGAAGGGAAAACGGTTAAATTCACCGTAAAAGGCAACAGTATGTATCCACTCCTTGTTTCCGAAAGAGATAAGGTTTTGGTTTCAAAAGCAGATAGCTTTAAAAAAGGAGACATAGTTTTATATCAACGGGATAAAGATGAATATGTCTTTCACAGGATAATCAAAAAAGATGACGGGAATAAAATTCTTACAATGTGCGGGGATAATGAAACAAACCTTGAATATAATGTAGCTTTTGAAACTGTTATAGCAAAAGCGGTGTCTTTTGAAAGAAAAGGGAAAATGTTTTCTGTAAAAAATGTTTTTTACAGGATTTATTCTTGTATATGGACGAATTTTGTAGAGAAAAGGCGAATTATTTTAAGGACATTAATATTTTTTTATAAAAAAATTAAAAAAATTTAAAAAAAGACTTGATTATTTTAAAATAGGGTGTTATACTACCATTAGGTATTTTATGAAATTGTATATTTATGTAGGAGGAATCATAGATGAAAATGAGATTTAAAGCAGCTTTATCATTAATGATAGTTGTTGTGATGGTTGCGATAAGTGGTGTTTCTGCATTGGCAGCTACATACACATATTCAACTATTTACACTAAAAACAGCGCAGGTGATGTTGCTGTAAAAGTAACTGCTACCGCAGCTGATGTTGCAGAAGGTGAGCAGGTTACTTATTATGCAAAAAATGGTGATAAGGTTGTTTACATAGACCAGGAGGAAGCTGGAAACTCAAGAACAGTTAACTTCTCATATATTACTGATGATGCTACAGGTCTTACCCAAAATTTTGGTGGAACATCTGTATCAAACGCACAGGCAGTGGGCGAAAAGACAGGTGATACAGTTAAAGTTACAATGCTTACAACTTATGAAAATAGTGAGTTTGCTGAGGATCCGGTTGTTTACAATGTAATGGCTCAGGATGAAAATGTTACGGAGAGTGATTATGCTCCTCGTACATTTACTGTAACTGCAAATCGTGGTCCAATCAAGTCAATATATTTCCAGGCAAAAGACAGCGAAGAAAAGATTGCAGTTGATCCTGGTGCATGTCTTTATGTAGGTAACACTATTACAGTATATCCTGCAGTATTTACTACTGATGGTACTCTTTATGTTGAACATGAAGCTGTGCCGGATACTGTAATATCTGGAGCTCCTTTGGTTTATCTTGGAGATATCATAGATAATTCGGAAGAAGACGGAATAAAGGATTACATTGTATTAGGAAGAGTTGTAGGTGTTTCTGGGTATTATGGTGATACTGGTATCTGTGTGACCTTCCCGGAAGGAACAACAACAAGCTTTGATGGCTTCGAACAAGATGAAAATGGTGCTTATTTGTTCCCTGCAACCCAGTTCGGTTCAGACGGTTCATTTGCGATAAGCTTACAGGATGATGCAGCTACTCATTTTTGTTATGGCGCTTCCGTAAGAGTGTATACTAAATTCGGCGATGAGTTCACATATTCTGAAAAAGAAACTGAGTTTACTGAATCAAATTTCTGGACTGAATCAAATTTCTGGACTGAATAAAAGCTACTGACTTTTAGTTAGTTTTAAATTATAAAGTTTTTTATTACCTTTATTTATGATTTGCGAAGGGAGATTAGATATAGCTATGAAACATTATAACAAGCCTACTGTTGAAGTCGTTGAGCTTTTAATCAGTGATAATATTGCGGCTATTGCACCAAGAACAATATACAAGAAAAATGGTAGTGCAATTGAAAACAATACTGTTGCAGGAGATTTCTTTGATTATAAGACTGCGAGTATCAGCTAATTACAAATGAAATATAAAATAGCGGATATAGTCCTTGATGTTGATGGAACAGAAAATGAGTACATATCCGAAAGAATGAAAGAATACGCATGTGACAAAAGCGAAAGTACAGATGTAGTTATTTCGTATAGTAGAAGTAAAGAAATTTCTTATCCTGCAGATTTCAACAATGCATCGGAAAGAATTGCAGGGTGGAAATGGTACTTTGACAAAGATACGATTACTGCTTTTGATGTAAATGACAGAATTGATTTTATAATGTCATCTGTCATGTGGAATTCTGAAAAAAAACGGGCAGTTATCCAAGCATGTGATACCTGCCCGTTTAGTGGTATCAAATTATCGGAAGGTTTTTTTAATTTACTAGGACATGCCTTTTCGTTTATTGCTCCTGAATTTGATACATTTGTTTTTCATTCTTCGGCTTTTTCATATATGGATAACGGAATTTTGGTTTCGGCACCTTCAGGTACAGGTAAATCAACACATACTGGACTTTGGAAAAGACATTTCCCTGACAGGGTAGAAATAATTAACGATGACACACCGGCTATTAAAAAATGTGGTGATGATTTTTTTGTTTGTGGAACTCCATGGAGTGGCAAAACAAAAATTAACACACCAAAGGAAGTTCCGTTAAAAGCAATTGTGTGTATTAGACAGGCAAAAGAGAACACTATTAAAAAACTTGATTTTAAAACAGCGTTTTATTGTATATTTAATGAAATAAGAAAAATGCCTCAAGAAAAGCATATTGGTAAAGTGTTGGAGCTTGTAAACAGTATGCTCCTAAAGGTTCCTGTATATGAGCTTAATTGTGATATTTCTTATGATGCAGTACAGCTTTTAAAAAATACACTTAATTTAAAATAAGGAGAAAAATATGAAAAAGATATTAACATCAGCACTATTAATTATATTAGTTTTATCGGTTGCTTTATGTGCATCTGCTGAGTGGAAATTTTCAGATTTAACTGACGCACACTGGGCACATACAGATATAATCACTTTGGTTAAATCAGGTGAAATTGTTGGATATACTGATGGGACTTTCAAACCTGAAAAAACAGTTACAAGAGCCGAATTTGTAAAAATGCTTGGTGAAGATAATAAAACCTCAAATGTTACATATAACGATATTGTTTCGCATTGGTCAAACTCATATATAGAAAAATCAGGCATTATTACTGGAACAGACAATTTTTATCCTGATGTCGAAATAACCCGTGCTGATGCCATTGAGTTTATGTGGCAGATGAATAAATATGGTAAGAGGAAAGTAAATGATAAGACTACTCTTCCAGGCATTTTATCAGCTCAAATAGATATACCTAAATATTATGATGCTGTTAAGTGGGCATATATGACAGGAGTTTTGGTTGGAGATGATGGTATTAATCTTCGCTTAGACGATAAGCTTTCCCGTGCAGAAGCTGCAAGTTTAATTGTTCGTGCAAAGAAAAAGGTGTCATCTGGCACGGAATACACTGCATTTAGTCAGGCAATCCCACAGGATGTATTAGCAGGTATTTATACAAAACTTGATGTTTTCGATAATTTATATCAAAGCGACGAACACATAACAAACGGTGAGCTTTGTGCTGCAGCTGCAAAAATGCTTTTAAATGATTATGAACTCCTCTTGTCAAATAGCGGGGATGAAAACAACTATATAAGCGCAACAAAATATATAGCAGATGCCATTTACAAAAATGAAATTGATGTAGAAAAATTTGCAACAAGTAATGCAACTCATAAAACTGCAACCGAAATTTTAGTTTTTGCTTATGGATATTCAAGTGCCGATGGTTTGGTTTTAACTAAAACAGATGAATATTATCCAAACATCAAAGCACCTAAAAATTTTGTTAGAAACTTGGCTTTAACTTATGGCTACAGAAATAAGATATTCTTAAACTTTAATGATAAGCTTTCAGATGAACCAATTACCAAAGATGATGTAGCTGCACTTTTAATTCAGCTCGAAAATAATATGCCATCATTTGAAAGCTATGTAAACGGAAAACCAAAAGCTGAAAAGGTGGATTTTGCAAAACTTTTATATCCGGTTGAATTCATTGAAACAATGCCACTTTCTGATTTGCCTAAAGAAGCATTTTCTACTCCTTTAAGTATTGGCAATGTAACAGTAGGTTACCAAAAAGCAAGAGATTACGAAGATGTGTTTAAACAGATGGTAAGCTTAATTTCTGATAAACTTAATTCAAAAAAAGCAAAATTTGTTGTAAGATATTATCCGTCATTAGTGGCAGTTTCAAACGACAATACAGTATTAAGATTAAGAGTTTACTGTGCACAAAACAAAGATTCAAAATCTTTTAAAGAGTTACTGGGAACATCGAATGCCAAGGATTTTGTGCCACAAGAAAACACAGCATATGTTATTGATGTCTTAATAAATAAGAACTTTGCTTCGGCGTTTACTGAAAATCTTGATAGTTTCACATTTGATAAACTTATTTGGAGCGAAAATTAAAAATACATTTTAGATTAGGTTGGTGTTACTTTTGAATAACAGCGAAAATTTTAGTTTTTTTGAACTTGCTGAGTCAGTTCTTAAAAGATGGTGGAATATTTTAATTTTGGTGGTTTTGGCATCGGTTGTGACATACTTTTACACTGATATTGCAATAACCCCTATGTATTCCGCAAGAGGAACTTTATACATTACTGTCGATGCGTCTTCTGACAAGATTGATTCTATGGTTTCATCAGTTGACTACAGTAATATTATGTCAGCAAGAGAACTTACAAAGACATATATGCAAATTTTATCAAGCAGAACATTTTATGAATCAGTGTTAGCAGAATCAGGTCTTGACTATTCTGTTGCGGATTTGTCAGGAATGGTTAGCTATTCAAATAAAAGTGAAACATTAATTATACAAACTACAGCAACAGCACCCAAACCGGATGATGCAGCCGAAATAGTAGAAACAGTTCTTAATTGTTCACAGGGCGAAATTTCAAGGGTAGTATCAGGTGGAAGCGTAAAGATAATCGACCATCCGACAAAACCTACAAAGCCGTCGTATCCAAATTATAAGAAAAACATTCTTGTAGCAATAATAATAGGAATGTTGTTAGGAATAGTGTTAAATATTTTAATTGAGTTCTTTGATGATTCAATAAAATCACTTGACAGTTTTTCTGACAAATACAGCATACCAATTTTAGGAGAAATTCCAAATATAACATCACATAATATTCCGGGTTCAGGTTCATATGCATACGAAAGCACTAAACCTGCGCATAAAAAATAAATAAATGCACCCATTGGGTGCATTTTTTATTTATGAAAAAAGTATGAAAATATTTTTTGCCAAAATAACATAGCTTTTTTTATTACTGTATGATAAAATATATAGTGAGGTGAAATCTTATGAACAAGGTTTTAATTGTTGATGATGAACAAAGAATAAGAGATCTTATTAAAGAATATCTTGATTTTGAAGGCTTTTCGTATGATGAAGGCAAAGACGGATTAGAAGCCATAGAACTTGTTAAAACCAACAAATATGATATTGTTATATTAGACATTATGATGCCTAAAGTTGACGGGTTTACTGCCTTAAGAGAAATAAGAAAATTGTCTGATGTTCCTGTAATTATGCTCTCTGCACGAGGTGAGGAATATGACAAGCTTTTTGGCTTTGAAATGGGCGTTGATGATTATATAACAAAACCGTTTTCACCGAAAGAAGTAGTCGCAAGAATTAAAGCACTTTTAAAAAGAACCAAGCCCCAAAATCAGCCTCAGCGTGAAATTAAGTTAGGCGGTATAACAATTGATGAATATGGAAGAAAAGTTTTGGTTGACGGTAATACAATTACTTTAACACCGAAAGAATTTGACATACTCTTATATATGAGTAAAAACAGGGAAGTGGTTTTATCAAGAGAAAAAATTCTTGAGAAAATCTGGGGATATGAATTTTTTGGTGATGACAGAACGGTTGATACACATATAAAAATGCTCCGAAACAGCATAGCCCCATACCGTCATTACATTAAAACAGTATGGGGAATAGGCTATAAGATGGAGGTAGATGATAAAAAAGATGAAGAAATCGATAAGAACTAAAACCTGGATTTCCATAATGTTCATTGTGGGATTTATTATAGCTCTTATGTGGCTTTTCGGTATTGTGTTTTTAAAAAACTTTTATGAAATTTCAAAAGAAGCCGATGCAAGACAAATTCAGTCTAAAGTGGTAGCTACTCTCTCAAAAGGGAGTATGACTGACGGGTACTTAAAGGTAATTGAACTTTCAAGGAAAAACGACTTATTTGTTTTGGTTTATGATAAGCAAGGGAATTTAGCATACCATCCGTTTTTGTATTTTGACCAGTCTTCGGGCAGAGTCAGAATGAATGTGGAAGAGATTGTTTCAAGTTATAATATGGGACAAATAGTATCGGGATTCATAAGAAGTGGCGAGGACAGTTACAGCACAAAAATGGGGGCTGAAAACAAACAATCTTCAAACATAGTTTTGATAAACAAATTTCAAAACAACGGCGAAACATACTATGCACTTATGCGTTCTCCTCTTGTCCCTGTAGAAGCTACAAGTGAGATATTAACAAGAATACTCTTAATGACATTTTTGTTTGTATTTGCAGTATCGTTAATAATATCTTTTGTGTTGTCTGATTCTATAACAAACCCTATTATAAAACTTTCAGACGCAACCAGAATGATTGCAAAAGGCGATTACTCTGTAAAACTCCCTGAAAACAGAGCGGATGAAATAGGAATTCTGCAAAAAGATTTTAATCATATGACGGATGAACTTTCAAAGGTAGATACCATAAGAAAAGATTTAATTGCCAATGTTTCACACGAACTTCGCACTCCGCTTACTCTGATCAAAGGCTATGCAGAAGCTATAAAAGATATATCGGGTGATAATCCTGAAAAAAGAAACAGTCAGCTTGAGATAATCATTGACGAGAGCGACCGTTTATCAGAACTTATATCCAATATGCTTGACTTGTCAAAACTTCAGGCAGGGAAAGTAGAGTTTTACAGACAGGATGTAAATATAAGCGAAAAACTGAAAAAACTTTTAAATCGATACGAAATATATAAAGATATGGGATATGAATTCCAGTATAATATAGCAGATGACATTTATGCGCTTTGTGATGAAGGCAGAACCGAACAGGTTATTTTGAATCTGATTGACAATGCTGTAAATCACAGTATAGGTGTAAAAAAAATATATGTTGAACTTAATGATAAAAAGGTTTTAAAAGTCCAAAACTTTGGTGATGTTATAGATGGGAAAGATATTCCATTTATCTGGGACAGGTATTATAAAATTGACAAATCAGGCAACAGAAGAATTGCAGGGACAGGAATAGGTTTATCTATAGTTAAAGAGATATTAACTGCGCATGGGTTTAAATTTGGCGTAACCAGTAATGAAACTGATGGCACTACTTTCTGGATAAATTTTTCGATATAAAATTCACTTAAAATTAGCTTGACTAAAATACTTTACAATAATATAATGAACTTAACATATTTTATGAGGTGATTTGTTTTGACAAAGCAGGAACTTATTAAAGAATTTATTAACATCTTTGGTGGGGATGAATCTGACTTAAGAATTTTTGCATCTCCCGGAAGAGTTAACCTTATTGGCGAACATGTTGACTATAACGGTGGATATGTTTTCCCGGCAGCACTTACAATGGGAACAACCATAGTTGCCAGAAAAAGAGATGATAAAGTTTTAAGAATGAAAGCAACAGACCTTGATGGTGTAGTTGAATGCGATTTAACCACTCCTGAAAAGTACAAAGACCTTTTCTGGGGCAACTATCAAGTTGGTGTAGCATTAGAACTCGAAAAAATCGGTTTTGACTTAGTTGGTGCCGATATGCTTTATGATGATACTCTTCCACACGGTGGTGGTCTTTCATCATCAGCTGCTATTGAAGTTGCAACTGCACTTACACTTGCCACTTTCTCAAATGAAAAAAATGGTATTACAGAGCCAGTTGATATGATAGCTATGGCAAAGGTTGGACAGGGTGCAGAAAACAACTACTGCGGTGTAAATTGTGGTATTATGGATCAGTTTGCATCTGCAATGGGTAAAAAAGATCACTGTATTTTCTTAGACTGCAAAGATTTAAGCTACAAAATTCTTCCGCTTAATATTGCAGGTTATAAAATTGTAATAGCAAACACAAATAAAAAGAGAAGCTTGGCAGACTCTAAATATAACGAAAGAAGAGCAGAATGTGATGCATCATTAGAAGCTTTAAGAACAGTTCTTCCGGGTCAGAAATATTTGGGAACTATCCCTGTAGATGTTTTTGAAAAGCATAAATCAGTTATCGGGGATGAAGTTAAAATCAAAAGAGCAACACATGTTGTTTATGAATGCGACAGAGTTTTAAAATCAATCGAAGCTTTAAATAACAACGATGTGTTAAAATTTGCTGAATTAATCAACGCTTCAGGTGATTCTTTAAAAGATTTATATGAAGTTACAGGTATCGAACTTGATACTTTGGTTGAAGAAGCAAGAAAAATTGATGGTTGTATTGCAGCTAGAATGACAGGCGCAGGTTTTGGCGGTTGCACAGTAAATATTGTAAGAGAAGATGCTGTTGAAGAATTCAAAGAAAAAGTAGGTAAAAACTACACAGATAAAATCGGCTATGCTCCATCATTTTATGTTTCAGACTTAGGTGATGGTGGTAGAGAAATTAAATAATACATAAGGAACGGTCAGTCCCGTTCCTTTCTTTTTAAGAGGTGTTAATATGGAAATTCTACTTGCAACCAATAATTTGGGCAAGGTAAGAGAAATGAAAAATATTTTATCAGACCTTGATATTGAAGTTTTTTCACTTAAAGACAAGGGCATAAGTATAGAAGTTTTAGAAGACGGAACAACCTTTGAAGAAAACTCAATGAAAAAAGCCTATGAAGTGTGTAAAGTATCAAATATGATATGTGTTGCAGACGATTCAGGACTTGAGGTTGATTATTTAAATGGTGCTCCGGGCGTGTATTCTGCAAGATATGGCGGAGAGAATATCTCGGATGCCGACAGGTATAAAATTCTTTTAAAAGAATTAGAACAAGTAGAACAAGAAAAAAGAACTGCAAGATTTGTATCTGTAATTTCAATAGTTTATCCAAATGGTGAAAAGTATTCTGTAAGAGGTGAGTGCGAAGGTTTAATCACCGCCGAAGCTAAAGGCGAAGGTGGTTTTGGTTATGACCCTGTATTTTACAGTGTGGATTTAAATAAAACTTTTGGTGAAGCAACTGCTGATGAAAAAAACAAAGTCAGCCACAGAGCAAGAGCTTTAGAACTTTTAAAAACATATCTTGCAAATAAGTAAATAATATGCTATAATCAATCCGTTATCAGCACCTGTGGCGGAATTGGTATACGCGCATGGTTCAGGTCCATGTTCCGCTTGCGGAGTAGGAGTTCAAGTCTCCTCAGGTGCACCAAAAAGAAACGACAATTTTCGACAAGAAAGTTGTCGTTTCTTTTTGTACTCTTACCTATTCACTTTTCTCTCTTCACTCTTTAATTAGTCCGAAAATCTTGACAAGTTTCGAAAAGGTAGTTTTGCTCCGAAAAACATTGAATTATGATAAAGCTAATTTTTGATTTTATAAATTCTGAATTTTATGTTAAAATAACAATTGAAGGAGATGAGTTATAAATGAGAAAAATTACAGAGCAATTAATACTAAAATTTAAAGAGTATTTAATTGATGAGGAAAAGTCACTGCATACCTTGGATAAGTATGTTCGGGACATAACAGCATTCGCAGAATGGAACGACAGCGGAGAATTAAGTAAAAGTATTGTTTTAAAGTATAAACAAGAATTAATACAAAGGTATGCTCCTGCAAGCGTTAATTCTGTGTTATCATCACTTAACAGTTTTTTTGAGTTTAGTGAATGGGTCGATTTAAAAGTTAAATCTTTAAAAATTCAAAAACAAATTTTTTTAAGCAGAGAAAAGGAATTAACCAAATCAGAATATGAAAGATTGTTAGCTGCAGCCAAGCAGAGAAAAAATGAAAAGCTATATTATCTCATGCAAACAATATGTTCAAGCGGAATAAGAGTGTCAGAATTAAAATCAATAACTGTACAAGCTGTAAAAGAAAGGCAGACAGTTATAAAAAGCAAAGGTAAAATCAGAGTGATAATTTTACCAAAAGCTCTTTGTAAAATGCTATCGGAATATATAAAAACGCAAAAAATACAAAAAGGACCTGTATTTATAACTAAAACAGGTAAACCACTGGATAGGAGTGCGATATGGAAAATGATGAAATCGCTTTGCGAAAGCGCAGGAGTCGCCAGAAATAAAGTGTTTCCTCATAATCTTAGACATTTGTTTGCACGCACCTATTACGCAATTCAGAAAGATATCGTAAGACTGGCAGACATTTTAGGACATTCCAGCATAAATACTACTCGCATTTACACAATGGAAACAGGAGATATACACCGCAGACAGATTCAACGATTAGGACTTTTGCAGGCATAAAAAAACCACATAATTGAAATTATGTGGAACAACTTGCAACTAATACATATTACCTGTTTGGTAAGTATAGCATTTTTGGAAACATTTGTCAATAAATTTTATTAATATTTTTTTATAACAATAATCATGTGAAAAAAAGACATAACTGTAAGACCGGATGATTAAATTTCACATTCACCGGTCTAAAAACTATGTTTTAAAAAAACTAAATATAGCTAAAAAAGAGATTTACAATTAGATTAAATTAATCAGAAGTCAATGTTTGCAACATAATTTCAATTATGATGCAGGCATTTTTTTATTGGAAGAAATCTAAAAGGTATGAGAGAGAAAGGGAGAAAAACAATGATTGATAATACAGAAACTTTTTATGATTTATCAGGGATAGTAATACTCGTGACGATTATTGTTATGTTGATAATGGTTTTTATCATCAATGTATGGCGCCCGTTTTTAGCACAACGCAGATTTTTGAAAATGGAAATAGCGCGTAACGATGGAGAGGAACGAAAATATTGGGAGAGTGAGCTTAAAGCCTTTTATATCAGCCATATTCCTGTAATTAGAAATATATTGATAAAAAAATAAAATAACGATAAATACTCTGTATGCAGATTATTTATACATTTTAAATTTTTAGAAAGAAGGAGTTTTTATGAAATTAAAAAAAATGTTGGCATCAATCATTGTATTTGCAATGATATTGAGCACAATGAGTATGATTACATTCAGCGTAAGCGCTGAAGATACGACATCAACTGTCGATGTTGCTCAAACTGTACCTAATGGAACAATCACACCGGGATATACAAGACAGAATGGTGTGTGGGGCGAAGCAACATCTAATTCAGAAGAAAGTTTTTATATTGAGCTTTATTCGGGAGAAGATAAAATTGCCAAAACAACGCTTAATAATGTTGGTGGCATTATTGACGGTGATATATTTGTAACTTGGTCTATTCCTTTTGCAGGTTCATTAGATGAATACTGGACAGTTGAGTGGGAAGAGGGACATCCAACAGCCAGAGTTCAACCTACAAATGTTGTACTTTATTCTGATGGTGTAAAGGTTGCCGAGAATGTTGTTCAGATGAACGGTCCTGATAACCTCAACCCGGTTGAATGGAGAGAGCTTGAGGCTCTTAATCTCAGTGGCGAGGGGACCGCAGAAGAACCATTTATTATAAGCAATCTCAAAGAACTTAAGATGTTTAGAGATGATGTAAATGATGGAGATACTTATAATGGTAAATTTGTAAAGCTCACAGATGACATTGACTTAAACAACGAGGAATGGACACCTATAGGTAATTCTGAAAATAAGTTTCAGGGAACTTTTGATGGTGATAACCATACAATCTCAAACCTTTTAATTACAGGTGTTAATAGTAATGTTGGCTTGTTTGGCTTTACCTCCAATGGTGAAGTTAAAAATCTTACAGTAGAAAATGCTTGTGTATCTGGCTATCTTAATGTAGGTGTTGTTGCAGGCACTCCTTATACAAGCAAATATACAAATATTAATGTAACAGGTCATGTTGAAGTGAACGGTATGGCTTATGTTGGCGGAATGTTTGGTAAAAATTTATATGCAAATGCAACCAATCTTACCATTAATGTTAACAGCGACAGTTATGTCAAGGCTACATCAACCGAAAATGACATAAGATACCGCACTTATGTAGGTGGTGTAGTGGGTTTTATGGGAGAAGGCCCTCATGGACTTTATAATGTTGTATCAAACATCGATGTTATAGGTGATGTTACAGATATAGGCGGTATAACAGGTATCATACATTACGGAAACAAATTTGTTAATATTACATCATCAGGAAATGTTACAGGAACAGCGCTTTCAGGCAGCAATGAAATTGGTGGAATTGCAGGTACATGGCACAATCAAAATGGTACCTCAATTGTAGTGGATAATTGTAATTTTACCGGTACTATTACTGCGTTTGCGCAAGATGGAACTGATTTAAGCCAAAATTTCATCGGAAAAATTTTAGGAGATTCATATATAAAAAACAACGAAAGCACAGGGGTTATAGCATCAGCTAAAATTGGCGATACATACTATAATAATCTTTCGGAAGCAGTGCAAAACGCACAGGAAGGTGATGTTATAGACATGATGGGACATACTTCCAAAATTAGCACTGCGATTAAAATTAACAAAAACTTATCTGTTATAAACGGAACTTTAGATATTTCCGACTGGAATTTAGGTGGCGAAGGTATAATTACTATCGGTGAAAGAAATGGCAGTTATACTTTGAATTTAAACAATATAAATATTATCGGTAGTAATTATTCCTCTGCAGCAGGTGTATTCAGATTGTTTAACAATTCTGTTTTAAATATGAATACAGGAAATGTTACTCTTACAAATGATTTAAGTGAATCCGGCGGTATTTTCAAAGGTTATGACGGAACAGAAACATTTAATCTTTCAAACTTGAATTTAAACATCGAAGGAACACAAAGAATTATTGCAAATTCTATTGGTGAAATAGACAATTGCACAATTGCTGCAAACAATATAAATAATCACGGATTCAGAAATTTTAATGGTAGTATTACCGGCTCAAACATTATTATTGATGGCTGCGAAACCGGAATTAAAATGGATACAGGAAAAACCATTAATATTATGAATTCATCAATTGCTATTAAAAATCCTGTTAATAGCACATCAAATGCAGGAATTATACTTCAAAGCCAGTTAGAACAATTAAACAATTCAAATTCAACTATTGATGCAAAAATTGTTGCAGGTAATACTTTAACATATTACACACTTACATTTGATACAAATGGCGGAGATGATATTCCATCAATTATCTGTGAGGAAAACACTAATATAGATTTATCAATATATAGACCATCTAAAACCGGGTATGTATTTAACGGATGGCGTAACGAGGCTGAATCCTATGCAACTATAACACAAATAACGCTGGATACTAATAAAACTGTTACTGCGCTTTGGAAAACACCAACTACTTACAGACCAAGCGCGATCAACACAAAATACACATTAACTTTTAATACTAATGGTGGTACAAAGATAAATTCAGTAAGCAAAGCAAAAAAGGCAACAGTTAATTTATCCCAATATACAACTCAAAAAGATGGGTATAGCTTTGAGGGATGGTATACAGACAAAGAATTAACTGATAGAGTTACATCAGTTACAATAACTGATGATATAGTTTTATATGCAAAGTGGAAAGAAGTTAATGTGCATAGCACCCAAATAATCCTTACAATTGGTGACAAAAACGCAAAAGTGTTTGGAGAAATTAAAGCTAACGATGTTGCACCTAAAATTGTAAATGACCGCACAATGCTTCCTGCAAGATTTGTTGCAGAAAATCTTGGTGCCACAGTTATATGGACAGAAGATGAACCTAATAAAGTGCTGATTACTAAAGAAAATATTGAAATTATTATTTATATTGGTTCAGATATTGCCTATGTAAATGGTAAAGAGGTAAAGCTAGACAGTCCGGCTTTTATTGAAGATGACAGAACATATACACCAATCAGATTTATTTCAGAAGAACTTGGTGCAACTGTTAAATGGTTTCCTGAAGCACAACAGGTGGTTATAGAAAAGTAACTTAAAACTTGAAAGGATAATGGCTCGATGAAATTGATTATAGGAATTATAATAGGTATTGTTGTTACAGTGATATTTGTTGTACTGATGAGTGCTTTTATTGTGTCAGGGAGATTAAGTGAAGTTGATGATGACGAATAAAGATATTAAAAAGTCCGTATCAATTTGATACGGACTCTTTATGTTAGTAAATTTCAAGAAAAACAGACCTTAATTAGGTATTAAAAAAGTTGCAAAAACACTTGACTTTTAAGGCATATTATGCTATATTATTAATTAATCCTGTCGAAATGAGAAAAACAGGTTTATTATTATTGTGTAAAAATGCAGTAAAAGTGGAATAATTTCAGTAGAAATTATGCCCTCAAAATAAAACGGAGGTCAAAAAAATGCGTACAAAAATTACATTAGCATGCACAGAATGCAAACAGAGAAACTATAACACAATGAAGAACAAGAAAAACACACCGGACAGAATCGAAATGAATAAATATTGCAGATTTTGCGGTAAACACACTGTTCATAAAGAAACAAAATAATTTGTTTGCTATCTTTTTATAATAGGGAGGTTGTTTAAAATGGGCGAAAATTCTGCACAGAAAGTATCTTTTTTCACCAGAATTAAAGATTTTTTCAAGAGCATTAAAGGCGAATTCAAAAAAATAGTATGGCCAGGAAAGAAATCTGTATTAAGAAGTACAGGTATTGTTGTTGCATACTGTATTTTAATAGGCGTAGTTGTTTATGTATTGGATTTCGTATTTGCATGGCTCTTTAATTTAGTAGTTGGTTTACTGTAATTTAGATGTCCTCAGATAAAAAGTAAAATTAGGAGGATAGAAAATGGCACAGGAAGCTAAATGGTATGTAGTACATACCTATTCAGGTTATGAAAATAAAGTTAAAGTAAATCTTGAAAAAACCATTGAAAATAACAATCTTCACCATATGTTTTTTGATATAAGAGTTCCTATGGAGGAAGTTATTGAACAAGGTAAAGACGGAGAGAAGAAATCAACAATGAAAAAGCTTCTTCCCGGATATATCATAGTAAAAATGGTTATGAACGATTTCAGCTGGTATATTGTAAGAAATACAAGAGGTGTTACCGGCTTTGTTGGCCCGGGGTCAAAACCTGTTCCTTTAACAGATGATGAAATCGAAAGATTAGGCTTTGAAGAAAAAACCTATAATTTTGATTATGCAGTTGGTGATAATGTAAGAATAACCAGCGATGCATTCAAAGATTTTGTAGGTGTAGTAGAAGAAATCAATATGGAAAGACAAAAGGTTAGAGTTACAGTTTCAATGTTTGGAAGAGAAACTCCAATTGAACTTGAATTTAATCAGGTTGAACCTTTAGATTAAGATATATGTGTCTGATTGGTATCAGACTTATATATAATTAGTGGGAGAGTAACTCACTCGCTAAGACTGTTTTAATCAGTCAATACCACATTTATATGAAGGAGGTGCACTTTAAAGTGGCACAGAAAGTTGTAGGTTACATTAAATTACAGATTCCTGCAGGAAAAGCTACACCGGCTCCACCGGTAGGTCCTGCACTCGGTCAGCACGGTGTAAATATCGTGCAGTTCACAAAGGAATTCAACGAAAAGACAGCTAAGGATATGGGTCTTATTATTCCTGTTGTAATAACAGTATATGCTGACAGATCATTTACTTTTATTACAAAAACACCACCTGCTGCAGTACTTCTTAAAAAAGCATGTAAGATTGAAAGCGGTTCAGGTGTACCGAACAAAACAAAGGTAGCAACTGTTTCAAAAGAAGCGTTAAAGCAGATTGCAGAACAGAAAATGCCTGACCTTAATGCAGCATCAGTTGAAGCTGCTATGAGTATGATAGCCGGAACTGCTCGCAGTATGGGTATCACAGTAGAAGAATAATAAGAATTGGCCGTATTTTGAGCCAAGTGGGAGGAAATACTTTCCGCACAAACCACTTAAGGAGGATTTAATTGTGAAAAGAGGTAAGAAATATTTAGAGAGCGCAAAGCTTATTGACAGAACAAAGACTTACGATGTTGAAGAAGCTCTTGACCTTGTTGTTAAAGCATCTACAGCAAAATTTGATGAAACTGTTGAATGTCATATAAGACTTGGCGTTGACTCAAGACATGCAGACCAGCAGGTTAGAGGTGCTGTTGTATTACCAAACGGTACCGGTAAAACAGCTCGTGTTTTAGTATTTGCAAAAGGCGATAAAATTGCTGAAGCAGAAGCAGCAGGAGCAGATTTTGTTGGATCTGATGAATTAGTTGCAAAAATCCAGGGTGAAAACTGGTTTGACTTTGATGTTGTAGTTGCAACACCTGACATGATGGGTGTTGTTGGTAGATTGGGTAAAGTTTTAGGACCTAAAGGTTTAATGCCAAGTCCAAAAGCTGGTACAGTTACAATGGATGTTGCTAAAGCAGTAGCTGAAATCAAATCCGGTAAAATTGAGTACAAGCTTGACAAAACAAACATTATCCACTGTCCAATCGGCAAAGTATCTTTCGGTAAAGAAAAACTTGCTGAAAACTTCAACACATTGGTATCAGCTGTAATCAAAGCAAAACCATCAGCTGCAAAAGGTCAGTACCTTAAGAGTATTACATGCGTTTCTACAATGGGACCAGCAGTAAAAATTAATACTTCAAAAGTATCTGATTAATTATGTTGACAAAACAAAAAGGTTATGATATAATCTTGTTGTTTTAAAAATTAAAAACTAATCCGCAGACAGCAGGGGCTTTAAAAAGCGTAATATTCCTGCCGAGGAAACTTAAATTGTGAATTTAACAATACAAAGGTTTTCGTGTTCTGCGAAAACCTTTACTTTTTGTAAAGGTTGACAGAATATTTATTTAAAAGAGGTGAAATTAATGCCAAACGCACAAGTTCTTGAACAAAAGAAAGAAGTTGTTAAAAACCTTGCTGAAAGATTTAAAAATTCTGCAACAGGCGTTTTTGTAACATATTCAGGCCTTTCTGTTGAAAAAGATACACAGCTTCGTGTAAAACTTCGTGAAGCAGGAATTGAATACACAGTTATTAAAAACACTTTAGCAAGATTTGCTGCAAATGAAGTAGGTTTTGAAGCACTTTCTGACGCATTTAACGGCACAACAGCACTTGCTACACATCCAACAGATGTTGTTGCACCTGCAAAAGTTTTGGCTGAATTTATTGAAAGCAGCCCTGAAAATGCCGGTCTTCAGATTAAAGCCGGTTTTGTAGAAGGTAAAGTAGTTGATTTAAGCGAAATTATCGCACTTTCAAAAGTACCTTCAAAAGAAACATTGCTCACAATGCTTGCTTGTGGCTTGAACGCAAATATTGCAAACCTTGCCCGTGCTATTAACGCAGTAAAAGAGCAAAAAGAAGCTCAGGAAGCTTAATTTAAAGTGAAAAATTATATTTTTAATTATGGAGGAAAATAAAATGAGTGAAAAAATCACAGCTATTATTGAAGAAGTAAAAGCTCTTTCAGTTCTTGAATTATCAGAACTCGTAAAAGCTATTGAAGAAGAATTTGGTGTATCAGCAGCTGCTCCTGTAGCAGTTGTAGGTGGTGCAGCAGCAGGCGGGGCTGCAGCAGCAGAAGAAAAATCAGACTTTGATGTTGTTCTTGCTGAAGCAGGTGCAGAAAAGATTAAGGTTATTAAAGTTGTTAGAGAACTTACAGGTCTTGGTCTTAAAGAAGCAAAAGACATCGTAGACGGTGCTCCAAAAACACTTAAAGAAGCAGTAGGCAAAGAAGAAGCTGAATCAATGAAAGCTAAACTTGAAGAAGTTGGCGCTAAAGTAGAACTTAAATAATTTCATCTTAAAAAAAGCTGTGGCTTAGGCCACAGCTTTTTTATTTTCAGAATAAATCTTGTTCAATTTCCAATAAACGATTATATTTTTCAACTCGGTCTGACCTTGCGGGAGCGCCGGTTTTAATTTGTCCTGCATTTGTAGCAACGGCGATATCTGCAATAGTAGAATCTCCCGTTTCACCACTTCTGTGCGAAATAATAGTGCCAAAGTTTGCTTTTTTAGCAAGATTAATTGCGTTTAATGTTTCTGTTAATGTGCCTATCTGGTTAGGCTTAATCAAAATTGCATTTCCTGTTTTTTCAAGTATTCCTTTTTTAAGTCTTTCGGTGTTGGTTACGAAAAGGTCATCACCAACAAGCTGAACTTTATCACCGATTCTGTCAGTTAAAAGCTTAAAACCGTCCCAGTCATTTTCGGATAACGGGTCTTCTATAGAAAATATGGGGTAG
>JAZSNJ010000104.1:0-2284 GCA_045536355.1 Clostridia bacterium
AGCCAAGGAGTTGCCCTGGGGCTTTGTCTTCCTAAGACCGCTTGGCCTCCGACTTCAATATGCCAAATCCTACTGAAATAGACACTATGGAAGAACCCATCGTTAAAGCTACAATCATGCTTCCAAAAGAGTATGTAGGAAACATTATGGACCTTTGTCAGGAAAGAAGAGGCACATATATAAATACAGAGTATCTTGATGAGGGAAGAGTAACTCTTATTTATGAACTTCCGTTAAATGAAATTATATATGACTTTTTTGACACCTTAAAATCAAGGACAAAAGGTTATGCATCTTTTGATTATGAATTTAAAGATTATCAGAAATCAAATCTTGTTAAACTTGATATTATGTTAAATGGGGAAGTTGTCGATGCTCTTTCCTTTATTGTACATTCGGAAAAAGCATATCCAAGAGCAAGAAGAATTGCTGAAAAATTAAAAGAAGTTATTCCAAGACAGCTTTTTGAAATACCAATTCAGGCTGCAATAGGAAATAAAATTATAGCAAGAGAAACCGTTAAAGCAATGCGAAAAGATGTTTTAGCAAAGTGTTACGGCGGTGATATAACCAGAAAGAAAAAACTTCTTGAGAAGCAAAAAGAGGGTAAGAAAAGAATGCGTCAGGTGGGTACTGTGGAACTTCCGCAGGAAGCTTTTATGTCTGTGCTTAAACTTGACTAAGTTGAGGTGCTTATGCTTAAAGAACTTGGACTTTATGTTCATATACCTTTTTGTATAAAAAAGTGTAATTATTGTGATTTTAATTCCTTTTGCGGAACAGACCAGCAAAAGGAAGAATATACACTTGCTCTTTTGGATGAGATTTCAAATATGGAAAACCATTTAAAAGGGCACTACTTAAACACAATATTTTTTGGTGGTGGCACTCCGTCAGTTCTTGGTGGAGACAGAATTAAAAGAATAATGGACAGAATTAAGCTTTGCTTTTATATTGATGATGAAGCCGAAATTACAATTGAAATTAACCCTAAAACTGTATCTTTCAGTGATTTAATCGAGTACAAAAAAATGGGTATAAACAGAGTGAGTGTTGGAGTTCAGTCTCTTTCTGATAATGAACTTTCAATAATCGGCAGAAGCCATAATTTGAAAGATTTTTTTGAATGTTATGCATCTTTAAAACTTGCAGGATTTGAAAATATTAATTATGATTTAATATTTGGACTTCCAAATCAAACTTTGAATGATTTTTTATATACAGTAAAACATATTTTGAAATATGAACCTACTCATATTTCGTGTTACAGTTTGCAACTTGAAAAGGGGACAAGACTTTACGATAATCAAGATGAGTTTAATTTTGCTTCTGATGAAGAAAACAGACACATGTATTATAAAGCCCGTGAAATATTTCAAGAAAACGGATATATGCAGTATGAAATTTCAAATTTTGCCAAAAGAGGTTGTGAAAGCAAACACAATCTTAAATACTGGGAATTAAAAGAATACTTGGGAATAGGGCTGGGAGCATCATCATTTTTTAACGGCATAAGATTTACTGCACCTGATACATACTCAGAATACATAAATTACACAAAAGACTTTAAACCTTTGTGGGAAAATCAAAACAAGCAGTCCAAGAAAGAACTTATGAGTGAGTTTATGTTTTTGGGGTTAAGAAAAACAGATGGTGTGTTAGATTCAGAATTTAAAAAACTTTTTGATAAAAGCTTTTTTGATGTATATGAAAGTGCTATAAATAAGCATATTACAAATGGACTTTTATTAAAAGATGAAGACTCTTTAAGATTGAGCAACAAAGGTATGGATATTTCAAACATGGTTTTATGTGATTTTGTATAAAAAAAGAAACGACAACATCAAAAGACATTGCCGTTTTTGGTGCAGGTGGTGGGAATCGAACCCACACGGTATCACTACCACAGGATTTTGAGTCCAGCGCGTCTGCCAGTTCCACCACACCTGCAAATCAACAACAGTATGATAACATAAATCCAATATGTTGTCAATAATAAAAAATAATTTTTAATTAATTAAAAACATTGAGTTTTTAGATAGTATATGTTAGAATAAAGATGCGAAAGGATGATAATTTGTGAAAAAAATAATAAGTTCGATTTTAGCGCTTTTAATACTGTTTACTTCGGTTGTGTCTCTGGCTGCCGATATAGACAGAGCAACACTTTGTGCCGATTCTTTAAAGTCTATACGCCTTTTTAAAGGTTCTGATTTAGGATATGAGCTTGACAGACAACCAACAAGAGCCGAAGCTGTTGTATGCCTTATCCGTCTTTTGGGGA
>JAZSNJ010000174.1:0-2294 GCA_045536355.1 Clostridia bacterium
TAGTTAACAGTGGACTTAAGTTTAAATTTATTGACCATATTGAGAAAACAAATTTTGAATATGTTTATCCTGATGGAATTGTTGACTATATCAGAGAAATTCAAGGTGAAAAAAGCTTTAGTGATATTAAATTTGTTGAAACCGAAAGAAAGGGTAAAGACCGTGAGGACAAGCCTGAATATAAAGCAAAATTCTCATGTGCATTTTGTTTTAATAACGAAGTTAATTTAATTGAATATTATCATAACTCAAGCTATTTAGAGCACGGTGGTTCACCTGATAAAGCTATGAGAAATGCTTTTGTTTATATAATAGATAAACACATAAAGCAACAAAATAAATATAACAAAAATGAAAATAAGATTATCTTTACTGATATTGAAGACAGTCTTATTTTCGTATCAAACTCATTTTCAACCATTACAAGCTATGAAAATCAGACGAAAAAAGCTATAAACAATAAATTTATTCAGGAAGCTATGACTGAATTTTTAAAAGAACAGCTTGAAATTTTTATGGTTGAAAATAAAGCAACAGCAGAAAAAATTGTTGACCAGGTTTTGGTTAACAAACGCTCAAGAGAAAATGCTGAAAAAGCAAAGGTTTCTTACAAAAAGAAATTAAGCGGTTCAATTGATGTAACAAACAGAGTGCAGAAGTTTGTTGACTGCAGAACCAAAGATGTTAACAGAAGAGAGCTTTATATAGTGGAAGGTGATTCGGCACTTGGTTCTTGTAAACAAGGCAGAGATTCTGAATTCCAGGCTATTATTCCGGTGCGCGGTAAAATCTTAAACTGTTTAAAAGCAGATTATGATAAAATTTTTGCAAGTGAAATTATTACTGACCTTATTAAGGTGTTGGGATGCGGTGTTGAACTTAAAACAAAGCATACCAAAGATATGAATATGTTTAATCTTGATAATCTTCGCTGGAATAAGGTGATTATTTGTACTGATGCCGATGTTGACGGATTCCAGATAAGAACACTGATTCTTACAATGATTTATGCTCTAATGCCAACACTGATAAACGAAGGGAAGGTATTTATTGCAGAATCTCCGCTTTTTGAAATAACAACTAAAAAAGACACTTACTTTGCTTATAATGAAGTGGAAAAAAATGAAATACTTAAAAAACTTGAAGGCGAAAAGTGTTCTATTCAGCGTTCAAAAGGTCTTGGCGAAAATGAACCTGATATGATGTGGCAAACAACCATGAATCCTGAAACAAGAAGACTTATTAAGGTTATGCCTCAGGATGAAGAAAAAACAAAGTATATGTTTGAACTTTTACTTGGTGATAATTTGCAAGGAAGAAAAGAGTTTATAGCTGATTTTGGTTCAGATTACCTTGACCTTGCAGATATTTCGTAGGAGGTATTTTAAGTGAATTTTACTGAACAAAAAATTGCCGAAACTTTAGAAACCAACTATATGCCTTATGCTATGAGTGTTATTGTTTCAAGAGCAATACCTGAAATTGACGGGTTTAAACCTGCACACAGAAAGCTGTTATATACAATGTATAAAATGGGTCTTTTGAGTGGTGGCAGAACAAAGTCTGCAAACATTGTTGGACAGACTATGAAGCTAAATCCTCACGGTGATGCTGCAATTTACGAAACAATGGTGCGTCTGACTAGAGGTAATATGGCGCTTTTGCATCCATTTGTTGACTCTAAAGGTAACTTTGGTAAGCAATATTCAAGAGATATGGCTTACGCTGCATCAAGATATACAGAGGCAAAACTTGACGAAATCTGTAAAGAAATATTTGGCGAGATTGATAAAAATGCAGTTGATTTGCAGGACAATTATGATGGCACACTAAAAGAACCCAAACTTTTGCCTGTAACTTTTCCAAACATTTTGGTTAATCCAAATGAGGGTATCGCAGTTGGTATGGCAAGTAAAATATGCTCATTTAATTTAAAAGAAATCTGCGATGCAACGGTTGCTCTTATGAAAGACACGGATGTTGATTTACTTCAGATAATTAAAGGTCCTGATTTCCCATGTGGCGGAGAAGTTATCTATAATGAAGAAACTTTTAAAAGTATATTTGCAACAGGAAAAGGCGGTTTTAAAGTAAGAGGCAAATATACTCACGATAAGAAAAATTCTGTTATAGAAATTACCGAAATCCCTTATTCTACAACCATTGAAGCAATCATGGACAAAATTATTGAAGGAATTAAAGCAGGTAAATACAAAGACATAACTGATGTCAGAGATGAGTCTGATTTATCAGGTTTAAAACTTACTTTAGATATCAAAAAGAGCACTGATGTA
>JAZSNJ010000175.1:0-5386 GCA_045536355.1 Clostridia bacterium
GCGTTGGCGCTAAAAATAGTAGAACAAAAAGTTCCTGCAAAACTTTTAGATAAAAAAGTATATCTTGTTGACTTTACTGCTCTTGTTGCAGGAACACAGTTTAGAGGTCAGTTTGAAGCTCGTGTTAAAGGCATAATTGAAGAAGTAAAGGCTGACGGAAATATAATTTTAGTTATTGATGAAGTTCATAATATAGTAGGTGGCGGCGGTGCAGATGGAGCTTTAAATGCTGCAAATATTTTAAAACCGTCCTTAGCCAGAGGTGAAATTCAGGTAATCGGTGCAACCACACTTTCCGAATACAGAAAATATATAGAAAAAGACGCGGCTTTGGAGAGAAGATTTCAGCCTGTATTGGTTGAAGAACCAACAGTAGAAGAAACCATAGAAATAATAAAAGGTATTAAGGATTATTATGAAAATCATCATAAAATCATTGTAACCGATGAAATTATAAAACAGGCAACCAATCTTTCAAAAAGATTTATACAGGGAAGATTTTTGCCCGATAAAGCAATAGATGTAATTGATGAAGCGGGTTCAGATGCGAACCTTAAAAATGAAGCATATGTCAAACTTTCAATTTTAGAAAAGCAGTTAAAGGCAATAGAAACTGAAAAAGAGAATATGGCATCTGAAGAATATGAAAAAATGGCAGAACTTAAGAGCAGGGAATGTCAGCTTTTAGAACAAATTGAAAGCGTTAAAAAAGAATGTAAGCCTACTGAAATTACATTCCACGACATTGCAAAAGTAGTAGAAACATGGACAAATGTTCCGGTTAAAAAATTAACACAGCAAGAATCGGATAAATTAATTGGATTAGATAAAGCATTCAAAGAAAAAATTATAGGTCAGGACCACGCTGCAAAAGCTGTTGCTGATGCAATAATATTAAAAAGAGCTGGAATTGAGCCTAAAATGCGTCCATCTTCATTTATCTTTGTTGGGCCTACAGGCGTTGGCAAAACAGAATTTGTTAAAGTCATGGCAGAAGAACTGTTTGGGTCAAGAGATGATTTAATAAGACTTGATATGACGGAGTATCAGGAAAGTCATTCGGTGTCAAAATTAATTGGTTCTCCGCCGGGATATGTAGGATATGATGAAGCTGGTCAATTAACCGAAAAAGTAAGAAGAAAACCATACAGCGTAATCTTATTTGATGAAATTGAAAAGGCTCACGCAAATGTATATAACATTTTACTCCAGATTTTAGATGACGGAAGATTGACCGACTCTCAGGGAAGAGTGGTAAGCTTTGAAAACACAGTTATAGTTTTAACTTCAAATGCAGGTATAGGCTTTGGAACCGAAAATCTTGGCTTTTTATCTTCAAAAGATAACGATGAAGCCTTAGCACAGGAAAAACTTAAAAAGATTTTTAAGCCTGAACTTTTAAACAGAATAGATAAAACAATTGTGTTTAATAAGTTAACATTACAAGGCTTTGAGAAAATCTGCACTTTATATATCAAAGACTACACAAAAACTCTTTTGGAAAAGGGTATATCTTTAACAGTAACCGATGATGCTTTAAAGCTTATGGCGAAAAAAGGTTACAGCGACAAGTATGGCGCAAGAGAGCTTAAAAGAACTGTTCAGAATTTGATGGCAGATAAAATCGCCTATATGATAGTAACAAATCAAAAAGAATTTGGCAGTGTAATCGAAGTTGCGGTAGAAGACGGAGAAGTTACAGTTAAATAAAAAATATAAAACATTCAGTTTGTCAAAAATTGGATGTTTTATTTTTTTATATTAAATTATACTAATTTTGGGTGATTAAAAATGAATATGAACAAAAAAGAATACAGTAAATATGTTGATTCTATCTCAAAAAAATCTCCACTTTTAAAGAACATGATAAAGGCGTTTTTGATTGGCGGAGCAATATGTGCTTTAGGGCAGGGAATTACAGAAGCTTTTAAACATTTCGGATTTTCAAAATCAGACAGCGGAACATACACAAGTATAGTTCTTGTCTTTTTGAGTGCACTTTTTACAGCTCTTAATCTGTATGGGAAACTTGCAAAACATGGTGGAGCGGGAACTTTAGTTCCAATTACAGGGTTTGCAAATGCAGTTGTTTCACCTGCAATAGAGTTTAAAAGCGAGGGATATATTACGGGCCTTGCTGCAAATATATTTAAAATTGCAGGACCGGTTATAACTTTTGGTCTTATAGCATCAGTCTTAGCGGGTCTTTATTACTATATAACAATGTTTGTTTTTTAAAGGAGTTTTAAATGAATAGAGTTGGCAAATATACAGTGGCGCTTGAAAGAGTGCCAAAAGTTAATTTTACAGCATCGGTTGTCGGAGAGAAAGAGGCATCAGGAAGATACGGAAAATATTTTGACAGCGTAGTTTCAAGCGACAGATTCGGTGTGAAAAGCTGGGAAAAAGCAGAAAGCAAAATGCAAAAACAGGTTGTAGCACAGCTTTTGGAAAAATCAGGTAAAAAAGCATCTGAAATAGACTTTATATTAGGTGGAGATTTACTTAATCAATGCGTTGGTACAAGCTTTGGCATTATAGACTATGAAATTCCTTTTTTTGGACTTTACGGAGCGTGTTCTACCATGTGTGAGTCTTTGTGTATTGGCTCTATGATTGTAGATGGAGGGTATGCAGATAATGTTATATGCTTAACTTCAAGCCACTATGCATCCAGTGAAAGACAGTATAGGTTTCCACTTGAATATGGCAAACAACGAACTCCAACAGCACAGTGGACAGTAACGGGTTCTGGCGGTGCTATTGTGTCTTCCGAAAAGGGAAGTATAGGTATCACTCATATAACCCCTGGCAGAATAGTTGACATGGGCATTAAAGATGCAAATAATATGGGGGCGGCTATGGCCCCCTCTGCAATTGACACTATATCAAGACATTTTAAAGACTTGAAAATTGATGAAGATTATTATGACCTTGTAGTAACCGGAGACCTTGGTGTTTTAGGTAAGGAAATAGCACTAGAGCAACTAGAAGAACAAGGTCTTCAAATTGCAAATAAATATATAGACTGCGGTGCAGAAATATTTGACATAAAAAAACAGGACATGCACGCAGGCGGTTCTGGCTGTGGATGTATCGCATCAATGTTTGCATCTTATATCTATAAAGAAATGCAAAACGAAAAGTTTAATAAGGTATTACTTGTTGGTACCGGTGCGCTGCTTAGCCCTACAAGTACATTTCAAGGCGAAAGTATACCGGGCATAGCTCATGCGGTTTCAATAGAAAGGATTTAAATATATGATTTTTTTAAAAGCATTTATAGTAGGGGGAATAATTTGTTCATTGGGACAAATCTTGATAGATAAAACCAAGCTCACTCCTGCAAGAATTTTAGTAATATATGTAGTTCTTGGTGTGGCTTTAGGAGTAACAGGTTTGTATGGCAAACTTGTAGAATTTGCGGGAGCGGGTGCAACGGTACCACTAACCGGTTTTGGGTATACTCTTGCTAAAGGTATGCAGGAAGCTGTAACTAAAAAAGGATTTTTAGGAATATTCACAGGTGGATTTACAGCCTGTAGCGGGGGTGTAACAGCTGCAATTTTGTTTGGATATTTTGCTGCATTGTTTGCTAAATCTAAAGATAATTAGAAATTGTGAAAAATTGTTACAATCTATTGCATTTTTTTGGTAAAAGCAGTATAATAAACAAATAGGCAGAGTAGGACTGTATGCGTATTTTAAAGTGTTGGCTGAACGGGGAGTTGTCAGCCAAACGAAATATCCTTATATTAAGGATTGCGGTATACAGTTTGCATCCCGCTGTCGCACAGAATTTATCACAAACTCTATGCGGCTTTTCTGTCGTAATTTAATATGAGGAGTGGTAAAAATGCAAATGATGAAACAGTCAGCGAAAGAAATCAAAAACCTAAAGATTATGGTGCTTTGTGCACTCTTAATCGCAGTTGCTTTGGTAGTGGAAATATTAAATCCATTAAACTCAAGTTCTTACTTGAAAGTTAGTTTTTCATTTATTCCCTTAGCCTTAATAGGCTACTTTGGTGGGCCTGTTACGGGAATATATGTAGGTCTGCTTTACGATATAATTAACTTTATGTTCAGTAAAGACGGAACAAGTTTTGTTCCTCTATATACGCTTTTGGAAATGCTAGGTCTTTTCATATATGGGCTTTTGCTTTACAGGAAAAATCGTATGTGGGTTAAAAAGCCTTTGCTTGATGTGATTTTAAAATGCACATTAGCAAAAACTTTTATTAACATTTTTGTAAACAGCTTAGGAAATTCATTTTTAAATATATATTTATATGGTGTTGCAAAACACGGAATATGGTTATATATCTTTCCTAGAATTATAAAAAATATTACATTGTTACCTGCAGAAATAGCAGTCCTTGTAATAATAATATATTATGTTAAAAACCAAAAGACATTTTCAGTCTGGTTAAACAAATAGCTTTTATCTTAACACTTTTTAGACAGACTGATTATAAGAATCAGTCTGTTTTTCAAAAGAAAGGGTGAAACAAAAATGGCAAAAGATGCAATTGATAGAATTAAAGAAGAAGAAATAAAAGCCAAGGCTTTAATAGAAGAGGCAGAACTTTATTTGAAACAGGCTATGCAAAAGGCTGAAGAAGACAGCGTTTTATTATTTGAACAAAAAACAAGTGAAGCGAACCAGTCTGCACAGGAAATTATTAAAAATGCAGAAATTAAAGCTGAAGAGATTTTATCTTTAGGTCGAGAATCCGGACAAAAAGATATTTATGTACTTAAACAAACTGTTCTTGAAAAGACTGAGGAAACAGTTAATGAAGTAATTGACAAGTTATAAAAACAGTTTTGGAAAGGGAGTGAAACTTTAAATGATAACCCCAATGAAAAAACTTGAGATTTATGGTGTCAGCAGTTCGAGAAAAGCTGTTTTGGAAAGCTTACAAAAATTAGGTTGTGTAGAAATTATTAATACAGACGGTGAAGATACTGACTATAATAAAGTTGATGTAACATCCAGTATAATGCAGTTTGAAAAATATTTGTCTCAGTCAGAACAGGCAATTAGAATTATTGATGAATACTCACCTGAAAAAAAAGGCATGTTCTCGGTAAGAAAAACCATTTCGATGGATAGATACAAAATGCAGTTGGATGAAATAAACACTGTTGGGAACAAAGCTTTAGAAATTATTAAGCTTACCAAAAGAATCAAAGAAAACGAAATGAAAGTTGCAAGAGAACAAACTTTGATTGCATCGCTTGAATCCTGGAACAAACTTGATATTCCTATAAATTATCAGGGAACTGAAAATATAAAGACTGCACTTTACACATCACCTTTTGAACTTTCACAAGAAGTTGCAGATGAAATGTTTAATGATAAAAATGTTTATATTGAAGT
>JAZSNJ010000022.1:0-13932 GCA_045536355.1 Clostridia bacterium
ACATACTTTGATGCAAGAGCACATGATGACTATTCATACGGAAACATTATGGAAAGCTTCCCAACAGGTGCATACAATAACTCAGGTAAATTCTTGGTATATTACAACAATGTATATGTAGACTCAAACATCAAAAACAATGAGGGTAATGCTTATATCTGCTATGACTATTATGTTCACACAGGTGATGATGTATCAGGAAGTGGTTACATCCAAAATGTTATGAGAGGCAATTACAACTATACAGAAGCACAAAAAGAAAGAATGCCATATTTCACCGACCTTTTGGACGAACATCAGGCACTTTTAAAAGAATGGAACGGCAAAGTTGAATATACTCATTCAGACCTTGAAACAAGAATGAGAAGAACAGAAGATAACTATGTTGCAAACAATGTATCTGTAAACGGTGGTAAAAACGGCTTTACACCTGAAAGCCAGTTGCTTTCACTCTTTGAAGACAATGTTATATACACCCAAGACCCGGGTTTTGTAGATTATGAAAATGACAACTTTAACATAAGAGAAGACTCAAAAATATATGAAGATGTTCCAAATTTTGTAGCTCCTGATTTTGATAATATGAGACTTAAAACCGAGCTTTTAAACAGAGAAGCAAAACTTGGTATGTTCGGCGGAATTGAAGCTGTATCACCAAGAAACGGTAAAAAAGCTGAAGTTGGCAAAAACCAGGTTGAATTTAAGTGGACAGACCTTTTCATGGCAACAGATTATCTTTTCGAAATTGCAACCGATAAAGATTTCAAAGATATCGTAAAGAGCGAAAAGATTAATAAGGAACACATTACAGTTGACCTTCCTGAAGCAGGTAAAACATATTACTGGAGAGTTACAGCATACACAAGCGCAGTATCAATCGACCAGACACCGCTTCAGTCAGAAGTATTTACATTTAAGAATATGACTGATGAAGAAATGCAAAAATACATAAGACCTGATTATGGTTTCTTATCTTCAAAAATTGATATTGCAACAACAATGATTAATGAAAAAGATGAAATGGAATACGGCGATGCTGAAATTAAAGCTCTTAAGAAAGTAAGAGATGAAGCTGTAGAATTTGTTAAAGGCTATCACACCTTTGAAGAAATTGAAGAAATGAAAGCAAAAATCATTCCTGCAATAATAGAGACTAAAAAGAGCGAAGCATATTCATACATCGACCTTGACTTAAATGCTGACAGCTGGAACTTAACAGGCGCAATGACAGCGGAGAATAATGAAAACGGAGAGCTTGTATTAACACCTGTATCAGGTAACCCACACGCAATAAGCATCAATAACACAAGCTATGGTAAAATGTACCGATTCCAGATGTTAACCGAAGACCATCAGGATTGGTGGGGCATTACTCCAACTTATGCATTAGATGTTAAAGACCGTTACTTCTTTGTTCCAAATGTTGCACAGATTGAATGTCAGAAAGTTCTGGCAGGAACAAGACTTGGATTTTTACAGATAGTAGAAAACGACAGTTATATTAAGCCCGGCGTATGGCAGGAAGTAGAAGTAGGAAATGTGGTTTGCGATGAAGGAATATGGGTATTTTTAAGAGTTGACGGAAGAGAAGTTATAAACACAATTGATACAGAAAATGTATTGGAAAATGACGGTGGCTTCCAGTTCCTCTTAAACGCTAAAAACGGTTATGTTAAGGTAAGACCGTCAAAACTTTCTGACTCTGACCTTCCACCAAAACCAACTAAAAAATAAGCACTTAACCCCCCTCTTTAAAGAGGGGGACTTTTTTTACATTCACAGTTGCAATTTTTGTAAAATAGTGATAAAATAAAATGAATTATTATTTTGCAAATCAAAATAAAAATATAAAATGAAAGGCTATGAAAAAAATGGCGAAAAAAAGCGGATTGGGCGGAAGAGGCCTTGGCGCATTAATTCCAGACGCAGTTATTGAAAAAAGAATAGAAGAGGGCGAAAAAATAACAGAGCTTGATATCGATTATGTAGCTCCCAATAAAGACCAGCCCAGAAAAAAATTTGACGAAGAAAAGCTTGAGGCTTTAAAAGAGTCAATAAAAATTCACGGTATTGTATCGCCACTCATTGTTGTAAGAAAAGACAATTATTATATGATAGTTGCAGGTGAAAGAAGATATAGAGCAGCAAGAATGTTAAAGCTTAAAAGAGTGCCTGTAATCATTAAAGATTATGATCAGCTTAAAACAGAAGAAATTGCTTTGGTTGAAAACCTGCAAAGAGAAAACTTAAATCCTGTAGAAGAAGCTTTAGGCTATAAAAAACTTATGGATAATTATGGCTTAACACAAGAAGAAGTGTCTGATAAAGTTTCAAAAAGCAGACCGCAGATTGCAAATATGCTTAGAATTTTATCGCTTCCCGAAGAAGTTTTAAATCTTTTAGAAGATGGTAAGCTCTCGCTGGGACATGCTAAGGTTTTAGCATCATTAGACAGTGAGAAAGCAATAAAACTTGCTAATACTGCAGTAAATTCTGACCTTTCTGTAAGGCAGATTGAGTTTATGGCAAAGAGCGGCAAAAAGCCAAAGGCTAAACAATCAGATGTTGATAAAAACATATTAAATGCCATAAACGATTCAAAAAGTTCAATTCAGAAAAAATACGGGGTTAGAGTTAAAGTAGAATACTCTGATAAATTTAAAGGCAAAATATCAATGTCCTTTTCTGATTATACTGAAATGACAAGGCTTATGAATATGCTGGAGGGAAAGTAAATTGAAAAGACCCATTAAAAATTTATACCTTTATTCTTTGGCAATAATAGTAGTTGCCATGGTGTTTATAGTAATAGGCGGAATTAGTCTTTCTAAAAATGTTACTAAAGAAGACAATCAGATAAACTTAAATTTAAACGCCAAAGACAAGGTAATTGCATTAAATGAAGAAAATTTAAAGTTACTTACTGAAAACAAAGAACTAAAAGAAGAACTTGAAAGTCTTATTAGCGAAAATGAACAGCTGAAAATCGGCGTAGAAAATTACTTGGCATCAAACTCTGTTTTAGAGGCTGAGGCTATGATAGAAAGTAAAGATTATGAAAACGCTAAAATACTTTTGGAAGAACATATCAACAAAGAGTATTTAACAGGGTTTGCAAAAGGGAAATACGAAAGACTTTTAGAGATTGTAAAGGAGAATACAAAATGATTGACATTAAGGTTTTAAGAAACGAGCCCGAAAGAGTAAAAAGGGCATTTTTAAAGAGAAAGGAAAAGTTTGACTTAGAAGGTCTTTTTGAGCTTGACGATAAAAAAAGAGAGCTTATTTATAAGGCAGACCAGCTTAAAAACAAGCAAAATGTAGTGTCAAAACAAATCCCACAGCTTAAAAAAGAGGGAAAAGATACAGCTCCGATTTTTGCTGAAATGAAAGCTATTTCTGATGAAATTAAAGGATATGACGCTGAAATTCGTGAGCTTGATGAAAAAATCACAGCGATTTTACTTACTATTCCAAACATTCCTAACGAAACTGTGCCAGAGGGCGATACCGATGACGATAATGTTGAAATCAGAAAATGGGGAGAACCTACAAAATTTGATTTTGAACCAAAGCCTCACTGGGAAATCGGCGAAAACCTTGACATTTTGGATTTTGAAAAAGCAGGAAAAGTAACAGGCGCAAGATTTACTTTCTATAAAGGCCTGGGCGCAGCACTAGAAAGAGCAGTTATCAATTTTTATTTAGATACACACACCACTTTAAGCGGATACACAGAAGTGTTCCCGCCATATATGGTACACAGAAATTCAATGATAGGAACAGGTCAGCTCCCTAAATTTGAAGAAGATGCATTTAAAGTACAAGGAACAGAATATTTCTTAATCCCAACAGCTGAAGTTCCTGTTACAAATATGTATAGAGACCAGATTTTAGACGGTAACACTCTTCCAATAAAGCATGTTGCATATTCAGCGTGTTTCCGTTCAGAAGCAGGTTCTGCAGGTAGAGATACAAGAGGCTTAATCCGTCAGCACCAGTTTAACAAGGTTGAGCTTGTTAAATTCTGTAAGCCTGAACAGTCTTACGAAGAATTAGAAAAATTGACACTTGATGCAGAAAAAGTGTTGCAGATGCTTAAAATACCATACAGAGTAGTTAAAATCTGCACAGGTGATTTAGGATTTACTGCTGCAATGAAATATGATATTGAAGTATGGATGCCAAGCTACGGAAGATATGTTGAAATTTCTTCATGCTCTAACTTTGAAGAATTCCAGGCTCGTCGTGCAAACATTAAATATAAAGATTCGCCAAAGGACAAAGCACAGTTTGTTCACACCTTAAACGGTTCAGGCGTTGCAATCGGAAGAACAGTTGCGGCAATTCTTGAAAACTACCAGAAAGCTGACGGAACAGTTGAAATTCCCGAAGTTTTAAGAACTTATATAAGATGCGAAGTAATTAAATAAAAAGCAGGGCATACCACAAAGGTGTGCCTTAACTTTGGAGGAAGGAAGTTATGACAGGATTAAACTTTGCAGAAAGTTTTGAAGGAAAACTTTCAGAAAGAGACTTTTCTTTATTAAAAAGATGTGCAAAAACACTTGATAATAACACCTTTACACACCAAGAATTAAATATAAACGGGAAAACAATGATATCCCCATGCTTTAACCGTGATGGGAGCGACAGTTTTAACGGAGTGTGGAACTGGGATACAGCCTTTCACGCAATAGCAGTTTCAAGATGGGATAAAAGTCTTGCGTTTGACCAGATTGAGGGATTTTTTGAATTTATGAAGGAAGACGGTATGCTCCCCGATGTACATACAATTCATGGCGATACAGGTTATCATTCTTCAAAACCACCCGTGTTCCCATGGGCAACACTTTTGGTAACAGAAAGAACAAAAGATATATCTATGGCAGGAAGAATGTTTGATAAACTTGTAACAAACATAAGATTTTGGGAAACACAGCGCTTTGACGGAAAGCTCTTTTACTATGACGCCTACATAAAAGGAACAGAAAAAGAACTTACCTACATAAAATGGGAATCAGGTCTTGATAACTCTGTAAGATGGGACGATGGCATTTTAAACCTCTACCCTGTTGATTTAAACTGCTTTATGTTAATGGCTTACAGAAGTTTAAGTTCACTTTCAAAGCTTTTGGGAAAAGATGAAAGCGAGTGGCAAACAAAGGCAAAGAAAATGGAAGCTTTAATTGAAGAAACTTTCTGGAATGATAACATAAAAGCCTACACAGATGTTGACAGATTTACAGGCAAGTTTTCTTCTTGCTTAACTCCTGCATCTTTTATGCCTCTTTATGTTGGCACAGCATCAAAGGAAAGAGCAGAGCATCTTTCGCATCTTGCGCAAGATAAAGAGAAGTTTAACTGCAATATGCCGTCAGTAAGCTATGACAATAAAGAGTTTTCAGATAATTACTGGAGAGGTCCTGTATGGCTTAACATTGCATACTTTGCGGCAAAGGGTCTTAAAGACTATGGCTTTAATGTCGCAGATAAAATTAAAGATAACATTTTAAATATGTGTGATGGTTATAAAAAAGCAATTTGTGAAAACTACGACTCAATTAAAAATATAGGTATTAACAAACACAACTTTTCGTGGAGTGCAGTATTTATAATAGAATTTATATTAAACTGGTGATAAAATGAACAAGACAAAATATATATCCACATCAGCAATTATTGCGGCGCTTTACATAGTGCTTACAATGGTTTCAAACGCATTGGGACTTGCAAGTGGTGCAGTACAGATAAGAATATCAGAAGCGCTTTGTATACTTCCCGTGTTTACCCCAGCTGCAGTACCCGGTCTTTTTGCAGGATGCATAATTTCAAACATCATAGCAGGGGGAAATATATTTGACATTATATTCGGAAGTTTAGCAACCTTAATAGGGGCTATAGGAACTTTAAAACTTAAAAACCATAAATATTTAGCACTTATCCCCCCTATTGTATCAAATACAATAATTGTACCTATTATACTTTGCTATGCTTATGGAATTAATCAGGCACTTTATTTTGTAATGTTTACAGTAGGAATAGGCGAAGTTATTTCCTGTGGCGTTTTGGGTATGGTTTTACTTAAGGCCATGGAAAAATATAAATTCAAAGCGTAATATCTTACGCAAGATAAGGGAGAGTAAATATGAACAAAGAAAGATTTTTGGACATATATAAAACTCACATTAAAAGAGAGGGCGCAGATAAGCTTTTGGAATATCTTTTATCTCCGTCTTGTGATTTTTTTGACGCACCTGCATCAACAAGATTTCACGGTGCCTATAAGGGCGGTCTTTTGGAGCACAGCTTAAATGTGTATGACTGCTTAAAAGACTATTTAACAAGAGAAAAAACAAAAACCGACTATGGTATGAATTATACAGATGAAACAATAGCGATTGTTTCACTTCTTCACGATATATGCAAAGCCAACTGTTATCAGGAAGGCACAAGAAATGTAAAAGACGAAAACGGAGTATGGCAGAAAGTTCCTACATATAATTTTGATGACCCTCTTCCCTATGGCCATGGAGAAAAGTCTGTTTACATTATTTCAGGTTATATGAAGCTTACCCGTGAAGAAGCGTTTGCGATAAGATATCATATGGGCTTTTCAGGAAGCGATGAGGTTTATAATGTAGGAAAAGCATTCGAAATGTTTCCTTTGGCATTTGCACTCTCAACAGCAGATATGGAAGCTACATATTATATAGAAGGAAAAAAATAATAACTTAAAAAAGAGGCATTAAATTATGAACACATTATTATCAGTATCAATAGCACTTTTGGCAGGACTTTTAATGACAAGAGCAGTTAAAATATTTAAACTTCCTGCAGTTACTGCATATTTAGTTGCAGGTATTTTAGTAGGCCCTTATGTATTGGGTGCACTAAATATTTCAGGACTTGGTTTTACATCTCATGATGCAGTTTCAAAGCTAAGCTTAATTTCAGAGGTTGCACTTGGGTTCATTGCTTTTTCAATTGGTAATGAATTCCGTTTGGATGACCTTAAAAAAACAGGGCATCAGGCAACAGTTATTGGTATCTTTCAGGCAATAACTGCAACCGTTTTGGTTGACTTGGCACTTGTAGGCTTAATGATTTTGCTTCCCGGCAAAATCACACTTCCTCAGGCAATAGTTTTGGGCGCAATAGCAACTGCAACAGCACCTGCTGCAACATTAATGGTTGTAAAGCAGTTTAAAGCAAAAGGTCCTTTAACAAAACTGTTACTTCCTATAGTTGCACTTGACGATGCTGTGGGCTTAATTGTATTTGCAGTATCTTTTGGTATAGCAAAAACACTTTCAAGCGGGGTTGTTGATATTATTTCAATAATAGTAAACCCAATAGTTGAAATTGTGCTCTCGCTGGGTCTTGGAGCTGTAATGGGGCTTATATTAACACAGCTTGAAAAACTCTTTAACTCGAACACAAACAGACTTAATCTTACAATAAGCTTTGTTTTATTAACAGCATCACTTGCTATGATTGAATTTAATGTAGGAAGCGTACATGTAAGCTTTTCATCGCTTTTGGTATGTATGATGCTCGGCACAGTATTTTGCAATACCTGTTCACTCTCGCACGATTTGATGGCAGCATCGGATAAATGGACATCGCCACTCTTTGCTCTCTTTTTCGTAATAAGCGGTGCAGAGCTTGAGCTTTCAGTCTTTACCGATTGGGCAATAGTAGTAATAGGCATAGTATATATCGTTTTCCGTTCAATAGGAAAATATGTTGGTTCATATATCAGTGCCAAATTCACAAAATGTAATGACAGTATATGTAAATACTTAGGTATAACACTTCTCCCACAGGCAGGTGTTGCACTTGGTATGTGTGCTACAGCAATGCAGTTAGGAGAGCAGGGTTATTTAATAAGAAACATAACACTCTTTGCAGTTTTAATTTACGAACTTGTAGGCCCACTTATGACCAAATGGGCATTAACCAAAGCAGGAGATATCACACCAATCCCGCACGAGGTTAAGAACAGAAGACAAATTAAGTTAGAAGAGGCAAGTAAGAGAAATTGACAATTAAATTTTATAAAGAAAAAGCACCGTTTTAAACGGTGCTTTTATGTTCTAAGCAATTTTTACATTTTCAATTTACTTTGTGCCGAAAATTCTGTCCCCTGCATCTCCAAGTCCCGGGACAATATATTTATGGTCATTCAAGCAATCATCCACACCTGCAACGAAAATATCAACATCAGGGTGAGCGTCTTTGACAACCTTTATTCCCTCAGGTGCTGCAATTAAGTTCATAAGGCAAATGTCTTTTCCGCCTCTGTCTTTAATCATCTGAATTGCTGCTGCAGCACTTCCGCCTGTTGCAAGCATAGGGTCAACAACTATTATTTTTCTTTTATCAATATTATCAGGAAGTTTGCAGTAATATTCAACAGGTTCTGCAGTAACAGGGTCTCGGTATAAACCAATATGTCCAACCCTTGCGTTTGGTACTAATTTTAACACACCGTCAACCATACCGATACCAGCTCTTAAAATTGGCACGATGCAAAGCTGATAACCGTCAATTACCTTTTTGGTGGTTTTGCATAAAGGTGTTTCGATTTCCATATCTGTAAGTGGCAAGTTTCTTGTGATTTCATAAGTCATAAGCATTGAAATTTCGTTTAAAAGTTCACGAAAGTCTTTAAAGCTTGTATCAGTTTTTCTCATAAGAGTAAGTTTGTGCTGAATAAGAGGGTGGTCAAAAACAAATAAATTTCCCATATCTTTTATCTCCAATCGTTTTTATTATATTTTATCATATTATGTCATATTTTTCAACCAAAAATTAATATAATTTTATAATTGGCGGTGAGAATTATGATGAATTATCTATGGAGCGGATTTATATTAATATCCATTGTTATAGGGATTATAACAGGAAGAATTTCCGAGACCTCAACAGCGCTGGTTGACGGAGCAAAAACAGCGGTAGAAACCTTAATTCAGATTTTAGGTGTTATGTGCTTCTGGACAGGAATGATGGAAATAGGGGAAAGGGCAGGGCTTTTAGAAAAGCTTTCAAAATTTTTTAAACCCATAATAAAATTTTTGTTTCCTGAAGTAAAGGGTGAAAAAGCAAAAAACGCAATTTTAATGAACATAACAGCAAACCTTTTGGGGATAGGAAATGCAGCCACACCTTTTGGATTAAAGGCTATGGAAGAAATGAATAAAGAAAATTTTAATAAGGGGACTGCTACAAACTCAATGGCAAGGTTTGTTTTAATAAACACTGCATCTATTCAGCTTGTTCCCACCACTATATATGCTTTAAGGATTGCGTCAGGGTCAAAAGATGCATTTACTGTTACTGCACCTATATGGATTTCAAGCATTTTAGCACTTACAGTGGGCTTAATCATAACTTTAATTTGCGAAAAGGAGAGATTTTTTAAGTGGCACTGATAGGAGCTTTAAGTGTACCCGTAATAGTATCGGTTATAATAGTTTTTGGACTTTTAAATAAAGTAAAAATATTTGAATGTTTTACTTGTGGCGCAAAAGAGGGTTTAAAGGTGGCGTTTAATATTTTCCCATCGCTTTTAGGACTTACAACTGCAGTTTCGGTTTTAAAAGCATCGGGAGTTTTGGAGCTTATTGCAATTCCTTTAACGCCATTAATGGAATTAATAAAAATGCCAAAGGATGTTTTGCCGTTAGCACTTATGCGCCCTGTTTCGGGAAGTGGAGCGGTGAGTATATTAAAAGACATTTTGGTGTCAAGTGGGCCTGATTCTTTTTCGGGTAAAGTAGCGTCTGTTATAATGGGGTCAACCGAAACAACCTTTTACACGGTAGCAGTTTATTACGGAGTTGTAAACATAACAAAAACAAGGCACACCCTAAGGTGTGCCTTAACGGCCGATTTAGTCGGCATAATAAGTGCTGTAATTTTTACTCGACTACTGTTATAGCATCGCTTTTATTGGTTTTTGCAAACCAGTTAAGAGGCATTTTAGAAGGGTTATAAAGGTAGCCACAGTAAAGCTCTTCAATTATGATATCGCCTTGACCTTGCATAAGATAAAGTTTATCAATTATCTGGAGTGGGTTTTTTTGAGGACCTGAAGATACTTTTTCAAAGCTTTTGATATACATTTTAACAGATGTAATTCTTCCGCCTGAAGTATTAACAATACAGCCATGCATATCATCGCCCATATAAATGGGGTTTGCATCATAGGTATAGTCAAAATATAAAGTGTTCTTATCTTCGCCTTGGGAAATAAGGGGAGTGTTTATAAAAAGCCTTGTTTCTTCCGAAAGATTAAATTCCGAAAGTATTTTATCCAAAACTTCGGCACTTCCTGCAACTGTACCTGCAAAATCGGTTTTTTCAGCAACTTTAATGCCTGTATCATCTGAAGATGCAATATATTCAAAATATCCGTTTTTGCTTACAGATAAAGAAGCTGTAGAACCTATAAACACTTCAGTTTCATCGGTTTGGGTAAAGTGCTGTGAAGTGTTTATGTTAAATCCCAAAGCATTTGATATAGCTTTAATTGCTTTATTTTCAGTTGTGTCAGGGCTTTTGGGGGATATTTCTGTCATATTAATTGTATCAAGAGGCAGTAATACATAAGAGCCTATTATAACCTTTTGATGTTTTTCCATATCGCCTGTTAATTTTTTGTTAAGACCCAGTTCATAAGAATAGGACAAATTGAGCATTTTGTTTCTTGAAAGAAGCGTAAAAACATTTTCGATTTTTGTTATATCAAAAGGAACTAATGCCTTATAATAGTTATTTGTTTTTGAGTGCCTGATATAAACAGGCACTGTTCCCGAAGAACTTTCATCCATCGAGATTACAATATTGTCAAAAACAGAGTTTTTGGCATCAGGGGAAGTTGTTCCCAAAAAAGATGCCATTTCAAAAATGCCGATGTCTACAGAATAGTCAGCATAAATGTTTCTTCCTTTTAAGGCGTTTTGCCATTCGGTTTCTTCAGCAACCGTAAGATTTTTTTTAAATGTTTCTGTTAAAACTGAATTTATTATATCAAGTGCATCTTTGCCCTGCCCCTGAAGGTCATTTAAAAGCACTCTTCCGTCTGAATAAGAAAGCATAACCGTACCGGGTGAAAACACACTGTCCAACGCACCGGTTACATTTATGTTTACAGTGTCCTTAGGCTTTATGCCCGAAAAAACTGAAGAAATGAAATTTTTGGGGTATACAGAAAAGAAATCATAGCCTTCCGGCCACAATTTCTCTGAAGTCCATATTTGTAATGAAAGTACCACACTGCTTAAAATCAAAACAGTAAGCAGAGCAGTTTTAATTCTCTCTCTAACCAAGAATTAAATCTCCTTAAAACTTTTTGATATTAACTGTATAGCTTTTAAGCTTATCAGCAATGTTAGGGCTTAAAACATTGATTTCTCTTTTAACAGCCTGAGTGTTGTCGCCATTTTCAGCAAAAATGATAACTTTGTGATATCCGCCAGAAAAATCAACCTTTTTCCAGAACACACCTGAGTTATTAATGGCAACAGAACCATTTAATACAGGAAGATATGAATTTATATCACTATTAAATTCATAAATTGTAACTGTTGTACCGGGTGTACCATATCCGCAGAAAACAACGCCTTTTTGTGTTGTTGATGTAAATGAAGGAGGATTGGTAACAGTTATAATACCTGTTGCCGACACCTGCACTGCGGCAGGTAAATTAGCCGGAGCACATAAAGCAGACACCGGAACACATAAAAGCATTACTGAAAATATAAGAGCGCTTATTAATTTTTTCACTTGCCACACCTCCATAATAATCCTATTTTTGTACATACAATATAACACATAATTGTTACAGTTGTGTTACACCGAAATTAATATTGTGTTAATTATATAGAAAAAACCCCCTAAAAACGCCCCAAAAAGACTTTTTCTGACACATTGCAATTTTTAAAAGTTTATGTTAGAATAAGTCTATACTTTTATTTTGGAGTGTGTTTTATGTCAAAAATAATTGCAGTCGCAAACCAGAAAGGCGGCGTTGGCAAAACAACAACTGCTGTAAACCTTGCTTCCTGCGTTGCAGAAAAGGGTAAAAGGGTTTTGGTTGTTGATGTTGACCCTCAGGGAAATACCACCAGCGGTTTCGGCGTTACAAAAAATGATTACACATATACAGTTTATGATATTTTAATAGACGGTGTTAAAGCAAAAGATGCTGTTTTAAAAACTCCGCATTTTGATACTTTTATAATAGCATCTGATATTTCCTTGGCAGGGGCTGAAATTGAGCTTGTTTCAAAAGAGAGAAGAGAGTTTATACTAAAAGATGCACTAAATGAAATTAAAGATGAGTATGATTTTATTTTTGTTGACTGTCCTCCGTCTTTGGGGCTTGTAACCTTAAACGCACTTGTGTGTGCAGACAGCGTTATAGTTCCAATCCAGTGTGAGTATTATGCTTTAGAGGGCGTGGCACAGCTTACAAACACAATTAATCTTGTAAAAAAGAGCTTTAATCCGGACCTTGATATTGAGGGTATTGTTATGACCATGTTTGACGGAAGAACAAACCTTTCAATCCAGGTGGTTGAAGAGGTTAAAAGGGTGTTTGGCAAAAAGGTGCTCCGTAGCATTATTCCAAGAAATGTAAGGCTTTCTGAAGCACCGAGCTTTGGCGAACCTATAAATGTGTTTGACAAAACTGCAACAGGCTGTATAGCATATCAGAATTTAGCTGAAGAATTAATTAATAAAAACTAAAATTATTTTTGTATTTTAAAAACAATTACGCCTGAAATCAACAATAAAAGACCGATATACTGAAAAGTGCCGAAAGGCACTTTTTCTGTGCCCAAAATTCCAAAAGCAGAAATAATAGCTGCAACTAAAAGCTGCGCAATCAAAATCACAGAAACTGTGAGAGCAGGGCTCATTTTATCCATTCCCAGTATTACAAATGCAGTAATCAAAAGTCCGAAAACACCGCCTGTTAAGTAAATCCACGGAACAGAAGTTATTTCTTTAAAATTTCCCTTGCCAAAAACAAAAGCCGCAATTAAAGATAATAAAAAAGCTGTGCCCTGAACAAAGGCGTTTGCCTCCCAAAGACCGATTTTTGAATTAAGTCTTGTGTTTATAACACCCTGAATACTCATAAAAGCACCTGCTAAAGCAGAAAATAAAAAACCCATAATTTTCATATACTCTACCATCCTTTTATAAAAGCATAACCAGAAGTTTCGAAAATATAATAAATAACTTGCAAAAATACGACAAATTATATATAATTTTATAAAAAGGAAGTGATTAGTTATGGACAATGAATTTGAAACACGGAAATTTAATATAGAAGAAATAGCTAAATTTGAAAGTGGTAAGGATTTTTCAAATAATCCCGAAGCAAGTAAATACATAAAAACTGACCAAAAGGAAGATAAAAAAATTAAATTGAACAAAAAAATTATATTTCTTATTGGTCTTGGGATAGTTGTTATAATAGTAATTTTTTCAATACTAAGCAACACTTTAAGAAATGATGTTTTTTATAAAGCACCTGATAAAACAGAAGAATTAGAAGAAGTTATAGAAAAAGCGCCTGAACAAGAGGTAATAGAAATTACAGAGCCTGAAACAGAGCCTGAGCCTGAACCTGAAGAAAAAGAAGTTTGCCCTTATAAACACGCTGTGGGAAATTACATTTTAGAGTCTGACTCGCCTGATTTAGGTAAACTTTCATATAATGTATATGTTTCCAACATAAACGATGAGGGAAGAATTATCTTTTCGATTGCCATGATGAATGAAGATTCTAAAGTGCTTTACGAAACGGGAAGCATAACAGGGTATTTGGAGGATAACAAAGTAGAATTTAAGTGGGGCGACAATCACGGGAATTCAGAAGTCGGAGGCCAAGCGGTCTTAGGAAGACAAAGC
>JAZSNJ010000154.1:0-11679 GCA_045536355.1 Clostridia bacterium
GCTTTGTCTTCCTAAGACCCCTTGGCCTCCGACTTTCCTTTGAAAGAGCCGGTTTCAAATCAATCACTATTTTATATTTGCGATTTAAAATATGAGAACTTGCCGATAAAACCAAAGGCCCCGATACACCAAAATGTGTAAAAAGCATTTCCCCCATATCTTCAAATTTAAGCTTGTTATTCTGGAAAAGTTTTAAGGAAATATTTTTAAGTGATAGCCCCTGCAACTTCTGACAGAAATCTTCACAAATGACAACAGGCACCAAAGACGGTTTTGGAGTAATAACAGTATGTCCAAAATCTTCTGCAAATTTGTATCCATCACCTGTTGAGCCTGTTAAAGGATATGATTTACCACCTGTAGCAACAATCACCTTATCAGCATAAAAATCGCCATGATTTGTTGCAACTCCTAAGACTTCATTGTTATTTGCTAAAACATTTAAAACCTTTGTATTGTTTAAAACAGTAGCTTTTTCAGTTACAAACTTAATCATACTATTTACAACATCTAAAGCCTTGTCCGACTCAGGGAAAACTCTTCCCCCTCTCTCGATTTTAAGTTTCAAACCGAGATTTTGGAAAAAATCCATTACTGCATTGTTATCAAATGAATAAAATGCACTATACATAAATTTAGAGTTATGTGTTATGTTGTCAAAAAAAACTTCAGGCTCACAAACATTTGTAATATTGCATCTTCCTTTGCCTGTAATTCTTAATTTTTTTCCAAGCATAGGATTCTTTTCGATAAGCAGCACTTTTTTATTATGAGAAGCGCTAATTCCTGCCGCCATCATTCCGGCAGGACCACCGCCTATTACTATTATATCATATTTATTATTCATCATAATTACCTTTGTTATATACGCTAAACTGTTCCCATATGCTCTCAAGATTGTTAAGGTTTAATGTAACCTGTTCTTTTCTTTTCATACCAACAGCAACAATTAAAGCGTTAATTAAGCTCAGAGGTGCAACTAAAGAATCGACAAAAGAAACCATATCACTTGCTGCTAAAAGTTTTATATCGCAGTAAGGCATAATTGGTGATTGATATGTATCAGTAATACCGATAACTTTAGCCCCTTTAGATGATGCATATTCTAATGTTTTAACTGTTCTTCTTGAATATCTTGGAAATGTTATGCCAACTGCAACATCATTTTTACCAATTCTTATTGTTTGCTCAAACATTTCACTCATTGAGTTGGTATTAATCATTTTAACATTATCAAAAACAAGGTTTAAATAATATGCTAAAAAATTTGCCAAAATGTTTGAACTTCTTATACCCATAATATAAATGTTTTTTGCTGAAAGCAAAGCTTCAACAGCTTCATCAAATGCCAGTTTATCAACTTTTTCCAAAGTATCTTTCAAAATAGAAATGTCAGCAGAAATAACCTTTGATAAAACATCCTGATTTTGAAGTTTATCAAATGAAATTTCATATCTTTGAAGTGATGTAAGTTTTGTTTTCACAACATCTTCTAAGTCTTTCTGAAGTTCGTGAAACCCATCATAACCTAAAGATACAGCAAAGCGAACTACGGTTGATTCACTTACACCAACATATTTTCCGATTTTTGAGGCTGTCATAAACGCTGCTTTATCATACTCTGTAGAAATAAATTGAGCAATTCTCTTATGTCCCTTACTCATTTTAGGCATTTTATTTTCAATGCGCCGTAAAATGTTATCCATATAGCTTACAATCCTTTTTATTTAAATGTTTTAATTTCTTCAGAAGTTAAATGTCTCCATTTCCCATACGGAAGATTACCAAGGTTAACAGAACCTATAGACACCCTTTTTAAATATATTACAGGATGTCCAACAGCGTCAAACATTCTTCTTACCTGTCTGTTTTTACCTTCGCATATTGAAATTTCTATAACAGTTGTACCATTAGGCATAAGTTCAACAATGTTAACCTTTGCAGGTTTGGTTTTACCATCTTCTAACATAACACCTTTTCTTAAAGTGTTAATATCAGCAAAACTTACTTTTCCGCCTTTGACATGGGCAATATAAGTTTTATATATTTTGTTTGATGGATGAATTATTTTTTCTGAAAAATCACCATCATTGGTTAAAAATATAAGTCCTTCTGTATTGTAATCAAGTCTGCCAACACAAAAGAGCCTTTGCGAAATATCTTTTTTAACCAAATCAACAACAGTTGTTCTCCCAAACTGTTCTTTTGATGATGCAATACAACCATTTGGCTTATGAAGCATTATGTAAAGCTTCTTTTCTTTTTTAACCTGTTTTCCGTTATATAAAACAACATCCTTTTCATCATCTAATTTGTCACCGATTGATGCTGTTATTCCGTTTATTTTAATAAGTCCCTGCTCAACTAATTTTTCAGCATTTCTACGGGAACAAATCCCACATTCAGCAAGGAATTTTTGTATTCTCAGTTCCATTTAAAGCTCCAATTCATTAATAGATTACAGTTGTGAATATTATACCTTTTTTTTATAAAGTTGTCAACAAAAACCAGCTTTGAATTCAAATGTTCAAAGCTGGTTTTACAATTATGTAATTAATTTTCTAAATATTAATCCAAGTGCACCTATTACTTTTTTACTTTCAGGTAAATCATAACTGTCATTTGATATTATATTTATTTTTGCAAGTTCTCTCCCGTTAAGAAAAATTTGACTATATCCTACAACATCATTTTTATTAACAGGTGGTACTATTCTAAAAATCACTGTCTTAATCTCACAGTTGTCAGAATCTTTTAGTGGTATGCTATAATCTTTTTCATAGCCTATGTTAACACTAACTCCATCAACAGCTGATAAAGAAAGAGGACTAAATTTTTTTGATTTTGTGATTATCTTTTCCATTTCTAGCTTCTCAAAGCCGTAATCTAGCATGTTTTTATGGTCATTCCAGTCGTCAGGTGCATTTAATGTAACTGCTATAAGACCTATCCCATTTTTCTTAGCATAAGAAACCAGACATCTTCCGTCTTTTTTTGTATACCCTGTTTTTATTCCAACACAACCGTCATACATATTTAAAAGCTTATTATGATTACTTAAAACTCTGTTATATTTACTGCTTTCCCAACTTATACTTTTCTTTTTAGTTTTTACGATTTCAGCAAACACAGGATTTTTAACAGCATAAGCCGAAAGTTTTGCTAAATCATACGCTGTAGTATAATGATTTTCCGAATCAAGACCATTTGGATTTTCAAAGTTTGTGTTCTCGCAACCTGCTTTTTTTGCTGTTTGATTCATTAAAGAAATAAAATCTTTTCCTTTGAGTTCAATATGTTCCATAAGTGCAACCGCTGCATCGTTTCCTGATGCTAACATAAGCCCGTATAGCATATCAGAAACAGTCATTCTTTCACCCTCTTCAAGCCATATTGATGACCCCTCAACTTCCGATGCTTTTTTACTTACAGTTACTACTTCGTTTAAATCACAATTTTCTATTACAGTAATGGCAGTTGCAATTTTAGTTGTACTAGCCATAGGAAGTCTTTGTGAAGAGTTTTTCTGATAAATAATTTCTCCTGTAACAGGTTCATATAAAACAGCAGATTTTGCCGATAGTTCCAGAGCTGATACATTTATTTCAAAAAAGAGAAGTAAACTTATAATAAGTCCAATTAAAAACTTCATAAAAAAATCACCCATATAAACTATATGAGTGATTAAATTTTTCAATTACAATTCATTTTCGGTTTTTCTTTTTTCCATAAAAGCAGATACTTTTGAAACTATTGAAGGAACATAATCAATAAGTTTTGAATAAGGATTATCTTCCCCTTCAACTGTTAAAAGCTTAACATTACCGGTTGAGACAACCAAAAAAGCCACAGGTGATACAGATACACCGGCACCTACACCACCACCAAACGGATTTGATTTGTCAGGAGAAGTATGTTTTGCCGAATACTCACCACCACCTGCCGCAAGACCAAAACTAACTTTGGAAACAGGTATAACAATAGTCCCGTCAGGGCTTGTTATAGGAGTGCCAATAATGGTGTTTACATCAACCATTGCTTTTAAATTTTCCATTGCGCTATTCATCATTCCGTTAATTGGATGCTCTAACATCTTTATTCCACCTTTTTATTTAAATTTTTTAGAAAAGTAATAAGCCTTACACCTATACCTGACAAAAACATTAATCTGAATTTTACAACAAATTCAAATTTAAATTTTTGAACTTCAGTATTAAATTTAGGATTTATATTGTTTTCAACTTTCTTTACTTTAAATGTATTAGTAAGGTATGAAAGCAAAACATTAATAACCGTTGATGCAACACCATAGTAGACGCCTGTTAAAGCTGCATCTTTAAACCCATATTCATATTCTACCCAGATTTTGTTAAATATTAAATGTTTTTTAAAAGTTTCAAATACATTAAAAAACAAATCTTTTACTTCGTCAATATTATTTTTAAGCTTGTCTACATAATCATCTGATGTTTGTTGCTGATTGTTTTCATTTTTTGATAGCACATCTTTTTTCTTTTCATAAGAATATATCTTTATAAAACCTAAAAATATCTCACACTTAAATTCATTACTGTAACTTAAGTTCAGTTTAACAGGCAGCAACAAAAAAATCAATATTAAAAATAATATTATTAAAAATATGATAGCTACGGTCATAAATCTACTCCGTCTGGTCTATTTCGTCCATTGTAAGCTGAACTGAAGTAAGTTCGGGAATTTCATCCATGCTTTTAAGACCAAAAATTTTCAAAAACTCTTTTGTAGTTCCATACAAAATCGGTCTTCCCGGTGCATCAAGTCTTCCTTTTTCTTCAACAATATCTCTCGATAAAAGTTTTTCTAAAGGGCCAAAACTGTCAACACCTCTAATTTTATCTATAGTACCTCTTGTAACGGGCTGATTATATGCAATTATTGACAAGACTTCTAAGGCAGCGTTAGAAAGATTGTTAGGCTTTTTAACACCAGCATATCTTTTGAGATAGTCAACATATTCTGAACGGGTGGATAATTGATATAGATCATCAAATTTAATAACTTTTAATCCCCTGTCAGACAAATTATAATCATCAATAAAAGAGTTCATTACTCTGTCAAAATCTTTTTCGGGGATTTCTAAAGCCTCTATTAAACTTTCTCTTGCAACAGGCTCACCTGATACGAATAAAATTGCCTCAATTGCATTATTTAATTCATTGTTCTTCATTAATTTCACCGCTGTTAAATATTATTTCATTATTTATAACTTCAAAAGATATTTCAAAGTTCCTTACCATCTCAAGTATTGCCAGAAAAATTGCAACTATTTCACTTCTTGACTCAACTTCCTCAAACAAGGAATCAAATTTAACCTGCTTTCGTGAAGACATAATATGTCTTAAAGTTTTGATTTTAGTTTTAACAGGAACAGGTTCTCTTCCAACAATACCACTAAAATGTGTCTTTGATGGTGGAAGCCTTTTTTCTACTCTCTGTAAAACTCTGGCAAATGCCTCGGTCAGGCAATCAATATCAAGCTCAGAATTAATTTTAGTTTTATATTCTTCTGCTGCCGAAAATTCTCTGAAATACAAATAGTCGCAAATGCTCTTTCTATCAGCAAAAAACTGAGAAACATCTTTATATTTCTTATATTCAACAAGATTTTGAATAAGTTCTTGTCTTGGATCTTCCTCTTCTTCTCCATCTTCTAATTCCTCGTGCTTTGGAAGTAGCATTTTGGACTTTATATATAAAAGTCTTGAAGCCATAACCAAAAACTCACTGGACACTTCAATATCATTAATTTCCATTTCCCTTATATATTCCAAATACTGGTCCGTAATAGTAGAAATCGGAATATCATAAATATTAACTTTGTTTTTTTGCAGAAGATGTAATAAAAGGTCCAAAGGTCCTTCAAAAACATCTAACTTAAATTTTAGTTCTTCCATTATAATATTCCCCGAATTAATGTAATGATAACTGTATCAAATGCATTTAATACAATTTCTACAACACCATTTAAAAATGATGAAAATATAGAACTTATACCAGGTATCCAGAAAAGCAAAAGTAAAATTACCGGTGTATATTTCTCAAGACTTGCGTATTTATAAGCTGTACCACCCTTTAAAAATGCTCCTAATACTTTTGAACCGTCAAGTGGTGGAACCGGTATTAAGTTAAACACACAAAGTCCAAGATTGATAATTGTAATATATCCTAAAAATATTAAGAAATAATTTATTGCTGTATTATGCCCATAATAAAATGCAGTAATTAAGAAAAATAAAACTCTTGATAAAAAAGCAACAATTAAATTTGAAACAGGACCGGCAAGACTAACTAAAATTATACCTTTTTTTCTGTCAGTAAAATTGTATGTGTTAACAGGAACCGGCTTTGCCCAACCGAATTTAAAAAGTATAAGGCATAATGTGCCGAAAACATCAAGATGTTTTAAAGGATTAAGAGTAAGCCTTCTGTATATTTTAGGTGTATCATCGCCTTGTTTATATGCCATAAATCCATGAGAAAATTCGTGAATTGTAATAGACAGAAGTACACTTACTATAAGCAAAACAATATTGATAAGATTAGGTATATTCACGCTATTTCACCTCTTTAATTATAATAGCATAGTTGATTTTTTTTGTCAATTACGCTCCTTTTTTGCCACAAAAAAGTATCTGTCTGATTTTTCGTCAGGTTTTTTAAATTTAAAATCTGAGCATAACTCTTGAATTTTAAGACCGCTTTTTTGAAGCTCATTAATTATAAATTCTTTAGTATATGCCCTTTGAATATGAACTTCTTCAAATCTTTCATAAACACCACTTTCGTTTTTAACAAAGAAATTAAGATAAAATTGGGTTATATCTTTTTTAGTTTCATTTTCCCAGGTGTAAAATATATTTTCATGCTCATAAACAAAAGTATTGTTTCCTAAAACATTTTTAAATTTATAAGGAGTATTTATGTCAAATATAAACAATCCGTCATAATTTAAATAATTGTGGGCAAGTTTAAAAATCTTTTTAATATCATTTTTGTTTGTTATGTAGTTTAAACTGTCAAGTGCGCAAACTATAACATCAACCGTGCCATAAAGTTCAAATGAAGTCATATCCTGATTTAAAAATAATATATCAAGACCCTCGCATTTTTTCTTAGCGACATCAAGCATATCTGCTGAATAATCAATTCCTATTACATCAAAGCCCTGCTCGGATAAAAGTTTTGTCATAGTACCTGTACCACATGCAAGATCTAATACAAGTTCAGGCTTAAATTTGTTCTTTTTGAAAATTTTATTCAAAAATTTAATATATTCATTATAGTCTACATCAAAAGTAAGTGTATCATAAATTTCTGAAAATTCTTTATAGCTTTCAGACACGGTTTTCACCTCTTTTATATTTTTTTAAGTTTTGCAAAAACAGCCATTAAATTTTTAGTTCCTACATCATCAAAAGCAATAGAAAGTTTAACATCACTTCCCATAGGCTGAGCTGTAATAACTATGCCCTCACCAAATTTTGAATGCAACACTCTGTCGCCCGGTTTAAAATCAACTTCAACACTGGTTGTTTCTTTCTTAGTGGAAAATATTGTGTTTTTGTTAACTTCATAACTGCGTTCTGAAACATTACCTGTATATCTGTCAAGCATAGGACTTCTTTGATTGTCGCTTTGGAGTAAAAGAGGATTAATTTCAGTTAAAAATCTTGATGGATTTGAAGGCTTTGTCATTCCAAAAATCGTTCTTACCCTTGCGTTTAAAAGGTATAGATTTTCCTTTGCACGGGTTATTCCAACATAGCAAAGTCTTCTTTCTTCATCAATCTCTGATAAATCAAATATCGCTCTTTCCGATGGGAAAACTCCTTCTTCCATACCCGCTATAAATACTGCAGGAAACTCTAATCCCTTGGCTGAATGAAGTGTCATAACAACAACAGAATCTTGTGTTTCATCATAAGAATCAATATCAGAAACAAGTGATACTCCCTCTAAAAATTCCTCTAGTGTACCACATTCATTTTCTTTTTCAAACTCTGATACAATAGACATAAATTCTTTTATGTTTTCAAGTCTTGTTTTTGACTCAACAGTATTCTCTAGAAAAAGTGCGTTAGTATATCCTGTCATTTCAAGCATATTGCTTACTGTTTCCCTTACCGAAATGTCAGAATGCTCACGATTAAGTTTAGTTATAATATTAGTAAATAAATTTAGTTTTGATGCAATTTTATTAAGGTCTTCAAAATTTTCAATCGATTTTAAAATATCAAACATACTTACATTGTTTGAAATAGCCAAAGCCTTAATTTTATCTACTGTAGTTTTACCAATTGAACGCTTTGGCTCATTTATAATTCTCATTAAACTGATATCATCAAAAGGGTTACAAATAAGCCTTAAATATGCAACTACATCTTTGATTTCTTTTCGTTCATAAAACTTTGTGCCTGATAAAAGCCTGTATGGTATGGAATTATTCATAAAAGCTTCTTCGATAACACGGGACTGAGCATTCATTCTGTATAAAATTGCAATGTCTGAAAATTTCGATCCACTATCTGTTAATTCTTTAATTTTCTTAACTATATAATAAGCCTCTTCGCGCTCATTACTTGCAGTAAATGTGTGGATTTTCTCACCAGTCTGTTTTGCGGTCCATAATTTTTTGGATTTTCGGTCTTTATTGTGTGCAATAACCTGATTGGCAGCATCTAAAATTGGCTGTGTTGAACGGTAATTTTGTTCAAGTTTTATGATTTTAGCACCGGGGAAATGCTTCTCAAAACTTAAAATATTGGTAATGTCGGCTCCTCTGAATTTATAAATAGACTGGTCGTCATCCCCAACAACACATATATTTTTATATTTTTTAGCAAGGTTATGAATAAGCCTGAACTGACTGTGTGAAGTGTCTTGGTATTCGTCAACCATGATATATTTAAACCTGTTTTGATAATACTCCAAAACATCAGGATAATTTTCAAATACAAAAACTGTTTTAAAAATAAGGTCATCAAAATCGAAAGCGTTGTATTGCATTAATTTTGACTGATAAAGTTTGTAAATATCCGCTATTTTATCCAATCTGAAATCTCCGTTAGTATTTTTTGCAAATAATTCGGGAGTAATAAGTTTATCCTTAGCACTGCTTATAACATTAATTATGGCTTTAGGTGGGAATTCTTTATCTGATAAATTAAGTTGTTTAATACATTCTTTAATTAAAGTTACCTGGTCATTAGTGTCATAAATATTAAAGCCCGGTTTATATCCTATTCTTTCACATTCCCGTCTTAAAATCCTTACACAAATCGAATGAAATGTGCCTGTATTTATATCAAAAGCCTCAGAACCAAGCTTTGATTCAAGCCTTGTTTTAATTTCACTAGCTGCCTTGTTTGTAAAAGTAATTGCGAGGATATTCCATGGCATAATACCAGATTTTTCAATCATATTACCTATTCTGTTAATTAAAACAGTAGTTTTACCGCTTCCGGCACCTGCTAATATTAAAACAGGTCCTTCTGTTATAGCTACTGCTTCTAACTGTTTATCATTTAAATTAGCCAAAATATCACCTTTAATTTATATATGGGCTGACCGTAAGAATCAGCCCATATAAATATAATTTATTTTTGTTTTGTAATTTCTAAAAATCTTTGATATGCGTTTTCCCAAGCAACCTTGTCTGTTGGTTCATACACATCAAGTGGTGTTGAATTTTTAACAATTTGTCTTAATTCAGAAAGGTCTTTAACTTCACCTAAAGCATAAGCTTGCATCAAAAGATTACCCATAGCAGTTGCCTCTGTTGGACCTGCTACAACTTTTCTTTGTGTTGCTTCAGCAGTAAACTGGCAAAGCATTTTATCTTTAATACCTCCGCCAATCATGTTTACTGTATCAATAGGTCTACCAATCTGTTTTTCCAAATTATCAAAGGCAAGTCTGTAAGTCATTGCCAAACTTTCAACAATACATCTTATAATCTGGCCCTGATTTTCAGGTACAGGCTGGTTTGTTTCTTCACAATAAGCCTGAATTCTTGCAGGCATATTTTTAGGTGGCATAAATCTCTCATCAGTAGGGTCAATAAAGCATTTAAAAGGTTGTTCCGCTCTTGCTAAAGTTTCAAGTTCAGCAAAAGATTTGCCAACACCTCTTCTATCCCAATGTCTTTTACATTCCTGAATTAGCCATAACCCAATAATATTTTTAAGATATCTTATCTTATCAAAGACTCCACCTTCATTGGTAAAGTTAGCATTATAAGCATCATCATCAGTAACAGGTTTATCGATTTCAACACCTAATAATGACCATGTTCCACAGCTGATATAACCATAGTTTTCGCCTTGGGCAGGAACAGCAGCAACAGCAGATGCAGTATCGTGGCCTGCAACTGCAACAACAGGTATCTGATTACAGCCCAATTCATCAGCTAACTCTTTTGTGAGTTTGCCCACTATTGTACCAGGTTTTACTATATCACAAAGAATATCTTTGTTAATTTCAAAAGCTTTAATAACTTCATCAGACCATGTTTTTTGCTCAGCATTAAGAAGCTGACTGGTACTTGCAATTGAATATTCAGTAATTTTCTCTCCTGTTAAAAAGTAAGTTAGAAGATCTGGCACAAAAAGCATTTTATCAGCATTTTTATATGGAATATAGTCATTTAACTTCATAGCATGAAGCTGGAATAATGTATTAAAATTCATAAACTGTATTCCTGTTTCAGCATAAAGTTCTATTTTGGGCATAACTTCCGTTGCCTTTTCAACAATACCTTCGGTTATTGTGTCTCTGTAATGGAAAGGATTACCTAAAAGTCTGCCATTTTTATCTAAAAATCCTACATCAACACCCCATGTATCGATACCTATAGAATCAATATCGGTATGGCCTGAGTTAACGCATTTTAATATTCCTTGTTTAATTTCGAAAAAGAGTCTTAATACATCCCAATGAAATGTGCCGTTGATTTCTACAGGGTCATTGCTGAATCTGTGCATTTCTTCCTGTTTCAAAACACCATTTTCAATAGTTCCCAATATGGCTCTGCCACTACTTGCACCAAAATCAAAAGAGAGCATCTTTTTCATTTAAAATCAGTCCTTTATTTAATAGTATTTGCCAAAAGCTATGCGCTTAGCACACAGCTTTTGGCTTATAGTTAATTATTTAGAAAGTTTACCATACATTGGTCCAAGTGCTTCACAAGCTCTGAAATCCTGACCTTCTTTATCCATACCAAAAGCATTAAAGTATGTTGGTCTGAATATTTTTTCTTCAGGAACATTGTGCATTGCCACAGGAATTCTGAGCATTGAGCACATTGTAATAAGGTCAGCACCGATATGACCGTAAGAAATAGCACCGTGGTTAGCACCCCAGTTATTCATTACATCGTATGCAGTTTTGAATGCACCCTCACCTGTGCATCTTGGAGCAAACCATGTGCAAGGCCATGTGTAGTCAGTTCTCTTCCAGAGTGTATCTGAAACATCATCAGGAAGCTGAATTGTCCAGCCCTCAGCAATTTGAAGAACACTTCAAATCTGAACATTATATGTTTTGTTTGAAGTGTTTTTTGTTTTGGAAAATTATTAGTTTTAGCATAAAACTAAAAAGCAAATATGCCAAGTCAACCTACTGAAAAATAGTCCATTA
>JAZSNJ010000046.1:0-7707 GCA_045536355.1 Clostridia bacterium
TTTTTTGAAAGCTTGTATTTTGGTACAATCTTCCTTATATAGTTTATACTATATAGAGAAAAATTTCAAGTCTTTTTTACAATATTATAAGTTCTTTTTTAAATTTTTGTAATGGAATTCCTTTATCTTTTTTCACCAAAACTGTATTTTCTATTCTTACCCCGAATTTATCAGGAATATATATGCCGGGTTCTACAGTTACAACCTGATTTTGGAGAAGTTTTCCCGAAGATTTTGGAGAAAGATTTGGTGTTTCGTGAATTTTAAGTCCAACACCGTGCCCTGTTGAATGTATAAAGTAATTACCAAATCCGTTTTTATCTATAACATTTCGTGCTAAACCGTCAACATTTTTTAACTCTATGCCTTCTTTAATTTTGCTTTCGGCAATATTTTGTGCATCTTTTACTATGTTATAAATATTAACCATTTCATCTGTCGCTTTTTCGACTGCAAATGTTCTTGTCATATCAGAGCAGTAGCCGTGATATTTTGTTCCAAAGTCTATTGTTACAAAATCACCGGATTCTATTTTTTTATCTGTTGGTACTCCATGAGGATAAGATGTGTTTTTACCTGAAATTAAAATAGTGTCAAATGCTTCTTTTTCTCCGCCGAAATCTCTTACAAAAAAGCCGAGAAGAGCTGCTAACTCTTTTTCGGTCTTGCCCTTTTTTATGTGGGATAAAAGCTTATTTAAAGCAAGTTCGGAAATTTCGGCTGCTTTTTTTAAGCACTCAATTTCTGTGTCATCTTTTACAGACCTTAAAAAGTCAAAATCAATATCGACATCTGCTATTTTGACGCCGTTTTTTATAAAATGCTCTGCCTTTTTAAATGAAACACTTTCTTTTTGCAGAACCATCTCTTTTTTTAGGCCTTTTAATGCATCAAGATGATTAAGTGTAATTTTTACTTCAAATGAAGTTTCATTTTCTGCCTGTTCTTTATATCTTCCGTCAGTTATTATTATTCTTTCATTATGACCTATTATTACGGCTCCCTCGCCTGTAAAGCCCGAATAGTAAAACATGTCGGCAGGGTCGGTTAAATAACAAACCTGATTTATGTTGATGTTTTCTAAAAGCTTTTTAATTCTCAATTTTTCTACCTCGTTATATTGTTTAAAATACTCTTGAAGGTTAAAGCATCTTTTACCTGCATTCCTGGTGATTCGCAAATTATAACAGGCTCTAAATTCTCTTTTGCAATTACTTCAGCAAATGGGTTAAATGACGGGCCGAAAGACTCATCATCATAAGGAATGTGCATTTTCTCACCACCAGAAGTATAGGCAATTCTGGTAAAGTGAACATGAAATTTCCTTGCTCTTTCGGTGCCTAAACCGTTTTTAATTTTGTTTATTATATTTAAAAAATCATCATAAGTATTTAAAGAGCCCATTTCTCTTGCATTTACATGCCCGAAATCTATACACGGCATTAATGTTTCGGATAATTTGCAAAGTTCTATTACCTCATCAACAGTACCCAGTTGGTTGATTTTGCCCATAGTTTCAGGGCAAATATAAATATTATCAAGTCCTGAATTTTTTGCTTCATTTACAGCCATTTTTAAGGTGCCTTTGGCAAGAGCTAAAGCTTCCTCTCTTGAAATTTTACTGCATGAGCCTGAATGAACTACTATTCTTTTTGCATCCATCCATCTTGCACACTCTAAAGTTTTTAATATATAGTCAACACTTTTTAATCTCTTATCCTCTTCAACAGATGACAAAGAAATATAATAAGGTGCATGTATGCTTAAAAATATATTATGCTCATGTGCCTTTTCACCGATTTTAACTGCTGTCTGCTCTGACACATTTACACCTTTAGAGCATTGGTATTCATAGGCATCAAGACCTTTTTTTTCGAGCCAGCCGGGCATCTGAATACTAGCTTTGTTTCCTTCTTCATAAAAAGCTTCGGGATTTCCCGAAGGACCGAATTTAACGCACATAATATCACCTATCTTTTAACAAGTAAATTTTCTATCTTTCTTTTTAGTTTAACAAACCATTCTTCTTTATCGCAAATTGGGTTTAATAAAACCGACACCATTTTCATTCTTTTTGCGCCCCACACATCTGTTAAAACCTGGTCGCCAACAACTGCAACATTTTTTGCATCAAGTTTTAAAATATCGAGTGCTAAATAAAAGGGCTGTTTTGAAGGCTTATTTTTATCACATACAAAAGGAAGTGTTAAAGAGTCTGCAAACATCTTGGCCCTTTTTGGAATATTATTTGAAACTATACAGATTTTAAATCCAAAATCTTTAAGTTTTTTTACAAAGTCTTCTGCCCTTTTGTCTGCAACAGGGGTATGTGGCTCAACCAATGTATTGTCAATATCAAGTATTATACCTAAAACCCCTTTTTTAGACAGAACATCAAGGTCAATATCTTCCATAGCTTTATATTTAAAGTCAGGATTAAAATATTTCATAGTTAAGATACCTTTCTCTTAATATTTGTTCTAATTATAGCATAAAATTTACATAAATACAACCATACCATGAAAAGAGTGATTTTTGTGTTTGAACTATTTGGTTTGTTTTCCGAAAAAGAAAAAATAACCTTAGAAAGGTTTTTATCCTGTCTTACTTCTTTTAGTGTGGAAGGCGGATATAATGGAGAATCCCAAAAGCATTATAAAGGTGCAGTTTTGGATTTTAGCCAGAATTTTTATAACTTTAAGCAAAACTACAACACTTTAAAAACATATAACAAAAATGTTATGGTAATATTGCCCCCTTTTTATAAGGTGGCAGAATTTTATGCAAAGTTTTCTGAAAAAATTATAATAAAATTTTGCGGGGAAAGAAAGTTTTACACACCTGTACACCCTTATGTAACAGAAGAAGAATTAAGGTATGTCTTAAATGAATTTTCACCATTTAAAGAAAAGTGCCTTATTATGCTTTCGGGGTCTTCATTTGAATATGATATGCTTTCGCATGGGAAAACTGTTTTAACAAATAATCAGGCAGTTTTAAAGGCTTTGGTGCACTCGTCAGGCATTTATTATGACAAAATTTCGCAGAATTCTTATTTTACATATAAAAACGAAAATAGAAGACCTAAATTTGTGTGGGTGGAAGACACCAAATCTTTATCTTTTAAACATAACCTTATTAAAAACAGCGGTTTTTGCGGTATATGCTGGGAATCACCTTATATTATGTCTGAAGGTAACTGGGAAACCCTTTATTCGGCATATAATAAAGTAAATAAAAAAGAGAACTGTGAATAACAGTTCTCTTTAACAGTCGTTTAATTATTTAAACTTTCTCTTTCTAGCAGCTTCTGATTTTTTCTTTCTTTTAACGCTTGGCTTTTCGTAATGTTCTCTCTTTCTGATTTCTGATAAAACACCCGCTTTTGCACACTGACGTTTAAATCTGCGAAGAGCACTGTCTAAAGATTCATTTTCTTTAATTTTAATTTCTGACATTTTGTTTCCCTCCCTCCGCTATATAACATACACCTTAAAGATGTATCATAAAGCACTTCAAGTTTTTACACCTATACATTTTAACTTAAATATTTAAATATGTCAATACCTTTTTAAAAAATCAGATTAATTTTTCTCCTAAAGCTACTCCGCCGATTATGTGAAAATGTATGTGTTTTACTGTCTGTCCTGCGTTCTCGCCGCAGTTGTTTATTATTCTGTAGCCATTTCCCAAGCCTTTTACTGTAGCCCCCAATTTTTGAATAACTTCAAAGATATGGCCTATTAATTCTTTATCTTCTGCTTTGATGTCATTCGCAGAAGAAATATGCTTTTTAGGAACAACCAAAATATGAACGGGAGCAACCGGATTTATGTCATTAAATGCCAAAACTGAATCATCTTCATAAACTACAGATGATGGGATTTCTTTATTTGCTATTTTACAAAAAATACAATCGCTCATAATTATTCTCCAATCTGGTTTTCAACGATTTCATAAACTTTTGAAACAGCTTCAGTTAATTTTGAAGCATCTTTTCCTGCACCTCTTGCAGTATCAGGTTTACCACCACCATTACCACCTGCAATAGCTGTGGTTTCTTTTATAATCATACCTGCGTGTGCACCTTTTTGAACAGCATCTTTATTTGCCATTGCCAAAAAGCTTATTTTACCTTCTTTTTCAGATGCAAGTAATATAACAGCAGCAGTGTTTGACATCTTGTCTTTTACTTTATCTCCTGCCATTGAAAGCTCGTCCATTCCCATGCCTGATAAAACTGCACCGATAACTTTAACGCCCTTTATTTCTTTTGAATTTCCAATAATTTCATCAACTGCACCGCCTGCCATTTGTGCTTTTAAGTCAGCTATGGCCTTTTCTGCATTTTTAAGGTCAGTTACTACGGATTTAGCTTTTTCTTCAACCTGTGAAATGCTTGATTTTAATGTTTCTGCCAAAGATGCAATCACACGCTCTTTATTCATAATATAATTGATTACTTCCATACCTGTTATAGCTTCAATTCTTCTTGTACCGGCAGCAACACCTGCTTCTGAAAGAATTTTAAAAGAACCTGCTTCGGCTGTGTTTTTTAGGTGTGTTCCTCCACAGAATTCCATTGAATAGTCGCCCATTTTGACAACTCTTACAATTTCTCCGTATTTTTCACCAAACTGTGCTTCTGCACCAAGCTTTTTAGCCTCATCAATTTTAAGTTCCTGAACCTCTATTGGCATAGCATCTAAAATTGCTTTGTTTACTTTTATTTCAACTTCTTTGATTTCTTCTGTTGTCATAGCCTCAAAATGAGAAAAGTCAAATCTTAAGTGTTTTTGGTTTACCTCAGAACCAGCCTGTGCAACATGAACACCTAAAACTTCTTTTAAAGCTTTGTGCAGAAGATGTGTTGCAGAGTGATTTCTTGAAACTGCCATTCTGTGGTCTTTTGAAACGGTTAATGTTGCTGTGTCGCCTTTTAAGATACTACCTTCCAAAACCTTTACAAAGTGCATATAAACACCATCACCGTTTTTCTTTGTGTTTACAACTTCTGCTGTGCCTGTTTTGGTTTTAATTACACCTATATCTCCGCACTGACCACCCATTTCTGCATAAAATACAGTCTTGTCAGTAACTATTATTCCTTCTTCTCCGGCACCTAAGGCATCTTTCCCGTCCTGAAGGTCTGAAATTACTGCTGTGGTTTCTAAATCTGTATAACCAACAAACTCTGTCTCTTTTGCATCAAAGCTTACAGAATCTTTATCTTCCCAGCTTGAACCGTCTTTTCTTGCTGCTCTTGCTGTGTCTTTCTGGTTTTTGAGTTCTTTGTCAAAACCGCATCTGTCAACTGTTAAGCCCTGTTCTTCACAGATTTCAACAGTTAAGTCAATTGGAAAACCATATGTGTCGTTAAGCTTAAACGCTTTATCGCCGCTTAATACAGTTTCGTTGTTATCTTTGGTTTCTTTGATGTAATCATTTAAGATTGCAATACCGTTATCAATAGTTTTTGCAAATCTTTCTTCTTCAATTCTTATAATTTTTTTGATGTATTCTCTCTTTTCGTTAAGTTCGGGATATCCCTGTTTGGATTCATCAATTACGGTGTCTGCAACTTCATACAAAAACTCGCCTTTAATGTTTAAGAGTTTGCCGTGTCTTGCCGCTCTTCTTAAAAGTCTTCTTAAAACATAGCCTCTTCCCTCGTTTGAAGGAATTACGCCGTCAGACACCATCATAACTGTGCTTCTTATATGGTCAGTTATAACTCTTAAAGATACATCTGTTTTTTCGTTTGTTTTATAAGTTACACCTGCAATTTTTGAAATGTGAGCCATTACATTTTTAACAGTGTCAACTTCAAAAAGATTGCCGACATTCTGCATTACACATGCAAGTCTTTCAAGACCCATACCTGTATCAATATTTGGGTTTTTAAGACGATTATAGTTACCGTCTTCATCTTTATCGAACTGAGTGAACACCAAGTTCCACACTTCCATAAATCTGTCGCAATCACAGCCAAGTTTACAGTCAGGTTTACCGCAACTATACTCTATGCCTCTGTCAACATGGATTTCAGAGCAAGGACCGCAAGGACCTGTGCCATGTTCCCAGAAGTTGTCAGCTTTACCCATTTTAACAACTCTTTCAGGATTAACGCCAACTTCATTTACCCATATATCTTTTGCTTCATCGTCTTCTTCATATACAGTTATCCAGAGTTTGTCTTCAGGAATTTCCATTACCTTTGTTAAAAACTCCCAACCCCAGTTAATTGCTTCATGTTTAAAATAATCACCAAAAGAAAAGTTACCGAGCATTTCAAAAAATGTTCCGTGTCTTGCTGTTTTACCTACACATTCAATATCAGGTGTTCTGATACATTTCTGGCATGTAGTAACCCTTTTTTTAGGCGGAATTTCTGCACCTGTGAACCATTTTTTCATCGGTGCCATTCCTGAATTTATTAAAAGTAAACTGTCATCATTTTTTGGAACAAGTGAAAAGCTGTCTAATCTTAAACATTCTTTAGACTCAAAAAAACTTAAAAACTTTTCTCTTACTTCATTTAAACCCATGTATTCCATTAAATTCATCTCCATGTTTATTCAAAATACCAGTATATTGTACCATACATATTAAAATAAATCAATAAATTTACATTATTTTCCCGTAAAAAAGCCAATAACACAAATGTCGCCATCCTGATTTTTAAGCTGTACTTTATATTCACTGTCAATTTCTTCTGTTTCTATTAAAAGGACATCACAAAGATGTGCGGACTTTTTATATAAAATTGTCATTTCGTAAATTGAAAAATCATCCGGAAGAGCATCTATTAAAATCTCTGCACTTTTTTGATTGTTTAAGTGATTGTTTGTATCCAAGTCTCTTTTTGAAACAGTAATTTCACCGTATTTTTCAGGGTTTTCGCAAGGAAGGGGGTTTACATAGTCTTTGTATTCTCCCTCTACATTTCCGACATCATAAACTTCAGTAAAATACGAAGGCACTTTACAGGGTCTTAAATTGTTTGTGTCAAAAGTAAACCAGGAGGATGTGGCAATAATTTTTTCCTCTTCATCCTGCATAACTTTAAATACACGGTCAGACATAACTGCCTTAACATTTTTAACACCTGTCTTAACCTGTAATGGTTTATATACATCAAGTTCTTTTATAAAAGTAACTCTCCATCCTTTTAAAAGCCACGCCAGATTTTGGTCATAGAGTTTTTTTATGCCATAGCCTACACTGTCAGAGTGCTTTGTTGCCATATCCTGAAAAATATCTAAAATTGCTGATGGTTTTACGGTATTAAAACTTTTCAAATCGCCGTACCTTAATTCATAATTTTTTTCAAACATTTAATATTTCTTCTTTCTTTAGTTTAGTATTGACAATTTTGTTTTCTTTGTGTTAAAATACATCTGTTACCGTTTTGGCTCCATCGTCTAACGGTTAGGACACAGCCCTCTCAAGGCTGGAATAGGAGTTCGAGTCTCCTTGGAGTCACCAGAATGAAACGACAATTTTCCAAAAGAAGGTTGTCGTTTCGTTTTGTTCTATTCTCTTTTCACTCTTCGATCTTCACTCTTCGCTGCATATTCTCGTTTCCAAATAAAAGATAAAAGAGAAGAGATAAAAGAAATGGTTGCTTTGCTAATGCAAAGCTTTTTTATCACACCTTTTGGGGTGTGTATTTTTTTGTAAATGCTTATGAAGTCGGATCGTAGC
>JAZSNJ010000162.1:0-2045 GCA_045536355.1 Clostridia bacterium
GGTGAAACCAGAAGATGCAGAGTTTTGGAAATTAACGGAAGCGATGCATTAGTACAGCTTTTTGAAAACAGCGCAGGAATTAATTTAGCTGACAGTAAAGTAAGATTTTTAGGCAGAGGAATTGAGCTTGGTGTATCAATAGATATGTTAGGCAGAGTTTTTGACGGTTTAGGTAATGTGTTAGACGGTGGTCCGCAGATAATTCCTGAAAAAAGAATTGATATAAATGGCGTTCCTATGAACCCTGCTGCGAGAAACTATCCGTCAGAATTTATTCAGACAGGTATTTCTGCAATTGACGGGCTTAACACATTGGTTAGAGGACAAAAGCTTCCTATTTTCTCGGCAAGTGGTTTGCCACATTCTAACTTAGCTGCCCAGATTGCAAGACAGGCAAAGGTTTTAGGTGATGACGAAAAGTTCGCAGTTGTATTTGCAGCTGTTGGTATTACTTTTGAGGAAGCAAACTTCTTTAAAGAAGAATTTACAAGAACAGGTGCAATTGACAGAACTGTACTTTTCTTGAATCTAGCAAATGACCCTGCAATCGAGAGAATTGCAACCCCTCGTATGGCGCTTACTGCAGCAGAATACTTGGCTTTTGAAAAGGGTATGCATGTTTTGGTTATAATTACCGATATTACAAACTATGCAGACGCACTTCGTGAAGTATCTGCTGCCCGTAAAGAGGTTCCCGGAAGAAGAGGATATCCTGGTTATATGTATACCGACCTTGCAACACTTTACGAAAGAGCAGGAAGACTTAAAGGTAAAGATGGTTCAATTACCCTTATTCCGATACTTACTATGCCTGAAGACGATAAAACACACCCTATTCCTGACCTTACAGGATATATAACAGAAGGACAGATCATTTTGTCCCGTGAGCTTTACAGAAAAAATGTAACTCCGCCTATTGATGTTTTGCCGTCTTTGTCAAGACTTAAAGATAAAGGTATCGGCGAAGGCAAAACAAGAAAAGACCATTCAAATACAATGAATCAGCTTTTCTCTGCCTATGCAAGAGGTAAAGATGCTAAAGAATTAATGGCAGTATTGGGCGAAGCAGCACTTTCTGATACTGATAAAATCTATGCAGAATTTGCTGAAAAGTTTGAACAGCAGTATGTGTCTCAGGGATATAACACTGAAAGACCTATAGAAGATACAATGAATATTGGATGGGACCTTTTATCAATTCTTCCAAAGAGTGAATTAAAGAGAATTGATGACGAATTTATTGAAAAATATTACAAGGGCTAAAAGGAAGTGAAAAAGTGGCTGTAATAACTGTAAATCCAACAAGAATGGAGCTTACAAAATTAAAGAAAAAACTTGCGACTGCTACAAGAGGTCATAAGCTTTTAAAAGACAAACGAGATGAGCTTATGAGACAGTTTTTGGATATAATTAAAGAAAATAAAGAACTCCGCATATCGGTTGAAAAATCAATTAGCGAAGCCAATAAGTCTATTGCTATGGCTCGTTCTTTAATGCAAAAAGAAGTTCTTTCCACAGCGCTTTTAATGCCTAAACAACAGGTTGAAATAGAAGTGTCAGAAAAAAATGTTATGAGCGTTGATATTCCAACATTTAACGCCAAAACAAAAACCGACAACCCTTATGATGTTTTCTCTTATGGTTATGCTTATACAAACGGTGATTTGGATGATGGTATTTTGGCTTTATCAAAAGCTCTTCCTGATATTTTAAAACTATGTGAGCAGGAAAATGCTGCGCAACTAATGGCGGCAGAAATTGAAAAAACCAGAAGAAGAGTTAATGCTTTAGAGCATATCATGATACCTAATTATAAAGACACCATAAAGTACATCACAATGAAACTTGACGAAAACGAAAGAGCTAACCAGACAAGACTTATGAAAGTCAAAGATATGATGATTAAACAGCAACTCGAATTAAAACAAAAGTAAAATAAAAAAGCCACATTTTTGTGGTTTTTTTATTTAATTATTATTGACAAATAATTATAAATAGGGTATACTAACTAAGGTTAAGATGCTGCTGTAGCTCAGTCGGTAGAG
>JAZSNJ010000043.1:0-10396 GCA_045536355.1 Clostridia bacterium
ATACCAATAATTTTTCCCATAATAATTTCCTCCTAATATATAATTCTTTAATTCGCTACTTTAACCATTGAATGACGGATTACTTTATCTTTTAAAGTGTAACCTTTCATAAATTCTTCTACTACTTCGTTCTCGCCAAAATTTTCATCATCTGTATGCATTACAGCGTTGTGTAAATTCGGGTCAAACTTTTCGCCTACTGCCTTTATCTCTTTAATGCCTATCTTTTCAAATGTGTCTTTAAACTGTTTGTAAATTAGTTTTATACCGTCAGATAGAGCTTTATCATTTGATTCATCAAGAGCTAAAACTGCTCTGTCAAAGTTGTCCATTATAGGTAAAAGCTCCTCTGCTACAACTGTAACACCGTTTGAAAAAGAAGATGTCATTTCCTTTGCTGTTCTTTTTTTAAAGTTTTCAAAATCTGCCAGAATTCTTATATACTTGTCTTTCCAGTCGTCTTCTATGACTTCTGTTTCAGGATTTTCTATTTCGATTTCTGGCTCATTTTGCTGTTCTTGTTTTTCCTTTTTACTCACGAGTCATTACTCCTTTGTTCATCATTTTCGTTCATTTTAGAATTTATTATATCGGTTACATACTTCATAACTGAAACAGCTTTTTTATAGTCCATTCTCACAGGACCTATTAAACCTATAACCCCTTCTGTGTTATCAGAAAGCTTATATTTTGAAGTTACAATACTGCAGTTTTCAACTCCGCCTACATTTCCAATTTGAATGTTTATGTCGTTTTCTAAGGCTCCGCCGTCTTCAATTAACTTTATAACATTTTCTCTGTCATTAACAAATTTTAAATACTGTTTAGCCTTTTCAATGTTCTGAAATTCAGGAAAACCTAAAATGTTATCCTGACCCTTAATAACAACATCATTTTCAGGGCTTTCTATTGAGCTTTTGATAAATTCAAATACTTTAATTACCAAATCATTTGAAACTCTGGCTTCGTTTACAATGGTTATAATTTTTTCCATTGTTATATCCGAAAAATCTATTCCTGACAAATGATTGTTTATTGCCATTTCAAGTCTTATTAATTCATCCTGGGTAACTGACCTTGAAAACTTGATTTTCTCATCTTTTACAATTCCCTCATTGGTTATAATAATTGCAAGTGCCACATTCTTATCAACATCAATTAATCTTATGTTTTTAATAGACGCTGTCATTATTTTTGGCTTCACAATAAATGATGTGTAGTTTGTTAAATTAGACATTATGTCTGATGTTTTTGCAATGATTTTATCAATAAAGTCAAGTTTAGAATGCATTACTTCGCTTAACACATCAAGTTCTTCCATGGTTAGGCTGTACTGTGTCATAAGTTCGTCAACATAAAGCCTGTAGCCCGATATTGATGGAACTCTTCCAGCCGAAGTATGAGGCTGCTGAAGATATCCAAGTTCTTCTAAATCTGCCATTTCATTTCTTATGGTGGCAGAGCTTAAACCCAAACTGTACTTTTTTTCAATTGTTCTTGAACCAACAGGTTCAGCGTTTGTAATATAGTCATCAACTATTGCTTTAAGTATCCTTTTCTTTCGTTCGTCAAGCATACTTTCACCTCTTTTGTTAGCACTCTTTTTTGTTGAGTGCTAAAGTGTAGTTATAATATACTACCATTTTTTACATTTGTCAATACTTTTTTAAAATTATTTTTGACTTTCTTTGACCTTTTTGCAAAAAGCGACAAAAAAGCCTTGCTTTTAAAAAAAAGCAAGGCTCTTAATTATAATTTTTTAACTATATCAGGAATTTCGGAAGCAGTTTTTGCAACAGCAATTGCATCTTTAAATTCTTCTTCATTTCCAAACCCAAAGAGCACACCTAAAGTTTTTATTCCAAGTGCTCCCGCTCCCTCAACATCGAAAATCCTGTCCCCTACCATTAAGGTTTCATCGGGATTTAAATTGTAATTATCCAAAAGATATTGTATCACTTCTTGTTTTGAGTCCCTCGTACCATCAAGCTCACAACCCGAGATGCAAATAAATGCATCTGTAAGATTATGCTGTTTCATAATTTCTTTTGAAAAAACAGTTGGTTTTGAAGTTGCTACATATAAATTATAGCCCATTTCTTTAAGTTTGTATAAGGTTTCTTTTATTCCATCATACAAAGTGTTTTCATAAACCCCCGTATCTGTATAATATTCACGATATATGGAAACCATTTCCCTGCCCTCTTTTTCGGAGCTTAATCCCATATACTTTATAAACATATCACATAAGGGAGGTCCTATAAAAACTTTCAAATCGTTTAGGTTATCTATTTTATATCCTTTTTTCTCTAAAGCATATTTTACTGCTTTGGTAACGCCCTCGCTTGAGTCAATCAGTGTTCCGTCCAAATCAAAAAGTATATTTTTTATCATAATGTAAATCCTCCGTCTACAGTTATTATCTCGCCCGTAATAAATTCAGCCTGAGATAAAAAATATACAAGCTCTGCCACATCTTTTGGTTCTCCTAGCCTTAATAAAGGAGTAGCGTTTTTAAGTTCTTCCAGCTCTTCCTTGGAATAAGAATTTAACATATCAGTTTTTATAACGCCTGGACAAACTGTATTTACCTTAATTCCGCTTGGACCTAATTCTTTTGCAAGTGCTTTCGAAAATGAATTAACTGCACCTTTGGTAAGTGAATATAAGCTCTCGTTTGAGGCACCGTGAATACCCCATATAGACGAAATGTTTATTATGCTTCCCTGCTTTTGATTTATCATATATGGAGCAAAGCCTTTGCAAAAATCAAACACAGATTTTGTGTTAACCAAAATCATTTCGTTAAAATCTTCATCTGTATAGTCCTGCAAAAGTCCTTGTTTGCTTATTCCTAAATTATTAACCAAAACATCAATTTTGCCATATTTTTTAATTACATAGTCTATAGCATTTTTAATATCTTTACTATTTAAAGCATTACATTTTATATAATCAATGTTTTTATTTTCAGGCAAAGTATTATTATATGTAGAAACTACGGTGTAACCCTTTTCTAAAAAAGTTTCGGCAATGCTTTTGCCAATCCCTTTAGACCCGCCTGTAACAAAACAAATTTTCATAAAATCCACCTCTTGCTTAATTCTATCATATTTATACTGTCTTTTCAACAAAAACTGTTTGCAATAATTTTTTGTTAATTTCGTGCCAAAAAAGGAAATCTTGATTTTATGTCGAATTAAGTATAGACTTGAAATTTAAAGGGAGGTTGAACATGGCAATTCCAAGAGAAATAATCTCTGAAATTATCGACAAAGCAGATATTTTAGATATAGTTTCTTCTTATGTGAACTTAAAGAGAAACGGCAGAGATGCTGTTGGTTTATGTCCTTTTCACAATGAAAAAACTCCCTCGTTTCATGTGTCTGGCGACAAACAGGTTTATCATTGTTTCGGCTGCGGTGCAGGCGGTTCAGTGATAACCTTTGTTATGAACATAGAAAATCTTTCGTATGTTGACACTATTAAGTCTTTGGGCGACAGAGTTGGTGTAAAAGTACCTGACGACCAGAATTTTGACAATTCTAAAGAAAAACTTAAAAAACGCCTTTTAGAGGCAAACAAAGAGGCAGGAAAGTTTTTTTACAAATGTCTTTTATCTAATGAAGGAAAAGAGGCAAGAGATTATCTTATATCTCGTGGACTTTCAAAAGAAACTATAGTAAAATTCGGTTTAGGTTATGCTCCCGATTCGTGGGACAGGCTGTTTAAACACTTAAAAGCACTTGGCTTTTCAGAATATGAAATGGTTTCTGCAGGGCTCTTAGCCAAAAACGAAGAAAAAAAGAGAGTGTATGACAGATTCAGAAACCGTATTATGTTCCCTGTTTTTGATGTAAGGGGCAATTTAATAGCATTTGGCGGAAGAGTGTTAGACGATACCAAGCCCAAATATTTAAACACCAACGATACACCTGTGTTTGACAAAAGCGCAAACCTTTTTGGCTTAAACCTGGCAAGAAAAAGCAATTCAAAAAGGCTGATTATGGTTGAAGGTTACATGGATGTTATAACTCTTCATCAATATGGTGTTGATACTGCAGTTGCATCTTTGGGAACAGCTTTTACCGACTCTCAGGCAAGGCTTTTAAAAAGGTATGCGGATGAAGTGGTTTTGTGTTACGATTCTGACGAAGCAGGTGTAAATGCTGCAAACCGTGCGTTAGACCTTTTGAATAAATTTGAAATTAAATCTAAAGTAATATCCTTGGGTGGTGCCAAAGATCCTGACGAATTTTGCAAAAAATTCGGGGTAGACGAGTTTTTAAGGGTAATTGATGGCGCAAAATCACCTGTTTTGTATAAAATTGAAAAATTAAAGGAAAAATACGATTTAAGTGTACCAGAGCAAAAAATTTCTTTTTTAAAAGACAGTGCTTCAGTTATTGCATCACTTCGTTCAGAGATTGACCGAGATATTTATGCAAAAGAAATTTGTGATAAATACTCGGTTGACATAAATGCATTTAAACGACAGATAAAAGCCTTACGAACTTCTTATATAAATAAGGAAGATAAAAAAATTCAGAATGAAGTTATAAAGGATATAAGACAGAAAAACATTGTTGTGGGTGGAACAACAAAAAGCTTACAGGAAGCCCAGAAAAAACTATTAAATCTTATGTATTACAGCAATGATGTTTTAAAGTTTGCAACTGATAATTTTGAAACGGATAAATTTACCGATGATTTTTATAAAGAGGTTGCCTTAAAAATCGCAGAGCTTAAAAAAGACACAAAGGCCGACATTAAAGAAAGTGAATTTATATCGCTTTTTCCATTTGATAAAAGCGGAGAGATTGCAGAAATTTTAAGTCTTGATACTCATTTTGACGATAAGCTTGCGGGTGCAAAACAGCTACTTAAGTTTATAATTAACAACTTAAATAAAATATCTGTCGGAAGCGACATATTAAAAGCAAAAGAATTTTTAGAACAAAAGAAAAAATCACAAAGCGGTCAGCAAGGAGGATAATAAATGGCGGACGATAAAAAGACGGTGATAGCCAAGCTCTTAGAGCGTGGCAAGAAAAAGGGTATTTTATCATATCAGGAAATTACCGACACTTTAGAAGAGCTTGATTTAGACCCTAAAAGCATCGATAAGGTTTATGAAGATATTGAGCAAAACCATATCGAGGTTGTAGGCGATTTGGAAAGTGAATTAAAATCTATTGAACAGGAATATGAGAGTGAAGAAATTGATGTTTCAATTCCTGAATCAATAAGTGTTGAGGACCATGTAAGAATGTACTTAAAGGAAATCGGTAAGGTTCCTCTTTTAACAACCGAAGAAGAAATTGAACTTGCAAAAAAAATGGCTGAGGGCGATGAATTGGCAAAAGAGCGCCTTTCAGAAGCTAACTTACGACTTGTAGTTAGTATTGCAAAAAGATATGTAGGACGAGGTCTTCAGTTTTTAGACCTTATTCAGGAAGGTAACTTAGGCTTAATCAAGGCAGTTGAAAAGTTTGACTACCGTAAAGGTTATAAATTTTCAACTTATGCTACCTGGTGGATAAGACAGGCAGTTACCAGAGCTATTGCTGACCAAGCAAGAACAATAAGAATTCCTGTTCATATGGTTGAAACCATTAATAAGCTTATGAGAATCCAGCGTCAGCTTATTCAGGAATTTGGAAGAGAACCTACTGTTGAAGAAATTGCAAAAGAAATGAATATGTCTGTAGATAAGGTTCGTGAGACCATGAAGGTTGCACAAGAGCCTGTATCTTTGGAAACTCCGATAGGTGAAGAGGATGACAGCCATTTGGGCGACTTTATTCCTGATGACGATGCTCCACCCCCAGCAGAAGCTGCATCATTCATTCTTTTAAAAGAACAGCTTGGAACAGTTCTTTCCACCTTAACTCCAAGAGAAGAAAAGGTGTTAAAACTTCGTTTTGGTCTTGAAGACGGAAGAGCAAGAACATTAGAAGAAGTTGGAAAAGAATTTAATGTTACCAGAGAAAGAATAAGACAGATTGAAGCAAAAGCACTTCGCAAATTAAGACATCCGTCAAGAAGCAAAAAATTAAAAGATTATCTGGAGTAGAAATATGGACTTTAAAAATTTAGGCTTTATGCCGACTGACATTTTAGTACCAAAAAATTTAGAACTTAAAAAATGGGCATGTGTTGCGTGTGATCAATACACATCTGAGCCAGAGTACTGGGAAAAGGTTAAAGACTTTGCAGGTGATGAAAAGTCAACTTTAAACATAATTTTTCCTGAAGTTTATTTAGGTAAAGATGATGATAAAAGGATTGAAAGTATCAACAATACTATGTCAGAATATTTAAATTCGGACACATTTAAAACAGTAGAAAACTCATTTGTTTATGTGGAACGAACTGTTGAAGAAGGAAAGATAAGAAAAGGTATTGTTGGCGCAGTTGACCTTGAAAGATATGATTTTACAAAAGGCTCTAAATCTTTAATAAGGGCAACCGAGGGCACAGTTTTAGAGAGGATTCCGCCAAGAGTTAAAATAAGACAAAATGCGTCTTTGGAACTTCCTCACATAATGTTACTCATTAATGATGACAAAAAGAGTGTTATTGAGCCTATCGACAAAACCAAACTTGAACCGCTTTATTCGTTTGACCTTATGATGGATTCAGGACATATTGAAGGATATAAACTTAAAGGCAATGAAAGGCTTTTTGATGCACTAAAAAATCTCTTTGGTGATGAAGAAAATCCGTTTGTTTATGCAGTAGGTGATGGCAATCATTCACTTGCTACAGCAAAAACATGCTGGGAAAACATTAAAAAGGATTTATCTTTTAAAGAACAAGAAAATCACCCTGAGCGATTTGCTTTAGTTGAGCTTGTTAATATTCACGATGAGTCTTTAGAGTTTGAACCTATTCACAGAGCTGTGTTTAACTGTAATCCAATCGATTTGATTGACAGCTTTAAAAAGTATTATAAAACAAATGAAGACGGAAAGGGTCAAAAAATTACATACTGCTTTGGTGATGAAAACAGATGCATCTATGTTGAAAATTCATCGCAAGAGCTTTCGGTTGGTACCTTGCAGGTGTTTTTAGACCAGTATAAAAATGATAACCCCGACATAGAGATTGACTATATTCACGGTGAAGATGTTACCCAAGACCTCTCTAAAAAGGACAACACCATAGGTTTTATTTTAGAACCAATGCAAAAGGCTGACCTTTTTAAAGGCGTTAAGGTAAACGGAGTTTTACCAAGAAAAACATTTTCAATGGGCGAAGCATATCAAAAAAGATTTTATATAGAATGCAGAAAAATCAAATAAAAAAAAAGGACTTGCAAAAGCAAGTCCTTTTTTTTTATGAATTGTCAATTACTTTTAAAACTCTTACTTCGTTTGCATCAGGTTCTTTTTTGTCTCTTACTTTAAAGAACTTTTCTGCAACCTGTGGGAAGAGTGCATAGCTTAATACATCTTCTTCAGATTTAGCCATATCTTTAGTTTCTTCTTTATATTTTGGAAGTTCAGGTTCTAACAAGTCAGCAGGTCTTACGGTAATTACTTCTTCATCACCTATTGCAAGTTTTCTTACCTCTTCATTTACTTTTCCCGGAAGCTGACCATATTCACCACGGAGCAGTCCTTTTGATTCTTTTGAAATCATTTTATATCTGCCCATTAAAACATTTAATACTGCCTGTGTTCCTACAATCTGACTTGTTGGAGTAACAAGCGGTGGGAAACCAAAGTCTTCCCTTACCTTTGGAACTTCTGCCAAAACTTCATAATATTTATCTTCGGCATTTGCCTGTTTAAGCTGTGAAATAAGGTTGGAAAGCATTCCACCAGGAACCTGATATAAAAGAGCATTAGGGTCAACATTTAACACTTTAGGGTCAAGCGTACCTGATTCTTTCATTTTGGTTGCAATAGTTCTAAAGTGTGATGCAGCTACAGATAATTTTTCCAAATCAAGACCTGTATCTCTTTCGGTTCCTTTCATTGTTGCAACCATAGCCTCTGTTGATGGGTTTGATGTACCATTTGCAAGAGGTGAAAGTGCACAGTCAACAATATCAACACCTGCCTGAGCTGCCATAAGGTTAGTCATATCGCCTGTTCCTGCTGTGTTGTGAGTGTGAAGATGAATAGGAACGCTGATATTTTCTTTTAACTTTTTAACAAGCTCATAAGCATCATAAGGAAGCAAGAGGTTTGCCATATCTTTAATACAAATTGTATCTGCGCCCATTTTTTCAAGCTTTTCAGCAAGTTTAACAAAATAGTCAATATTGTGAACAGGGCTAACAGTATAAGAAATAGCAGGTTCACACATTCCACCGTAATGTTTAACAAACTTTATTGCTGCTTCTAAGTTTCTTGTATCGTTTAAAGCGTCAAACACTCTTACAACATCAATACCATTTTCGATTGATTTTTTGCAGAACTGTTCAACAACATCGTCTGCATAATGCTTGTAGCCCAAAATGTTCTGACCACGAAACAACATCTGAAGCTTTGTTTTGGGCATAGCTTTTTTAAGCTCTCTTAATCTTTCCCATGGGTCTTCGTTTAAAAATCTCATACAAGAGTCAAATGTAGCACCACCCCAGCACTCTAATGACCAGTAGCCGATGTCATCTAAAGCTTTACAAGCAGGAAGCATATCTTCAAGCTTCATTCTTGTTGCTGCCTGCGACTGATGAGCATCACGAAGAATTGTATCTGTAATAAATAATTTACTCATTTAGTTACACCCTTTCATAATTTTAAATTAACCAAATAGTGCAATCATTACACCTGCTGCAATTGCAGAACCGATAACACCTGCAACATTCGGTCCCATAGCGTGCATAAGAAGGAAGTTCTTTGGATTTTCTTTTTGTCCTACAGTTTGTGAAACTCTGGCTGCCATAGGAACTGCAGAAACACCTGCTGAACCAATCAAAGGATTAATCTTGTTCTTTAAGAAGAGGTTCATAAACTTAGCCAAAAGAACACCACCTGCTGTACCAAGACCGAAAGCAACTACACCCATAACAATAATTTTAATTGTATCGAGTGATAAGAATGTTTCAGCTGTTGCTGTTGCACCAACAGAAATTCCTAAAAAGATTGTTACGATATTCATAAGTTCATTCTGTGCAGTTTTTGAAATTCTGTCAACAACGCCGCATTCTCTTGCAAGGTTACCAAGCATTAAGCAACCTACCAATGGACCTGCTGATGGAACTAAAAGAGTTACAAATGCAGTAACAACTATAGGGAATATGATTTTTTCTGTTTTTGAAACCTTTCTTAAAGGCTTCATAACGATTTCTCTTTCCTTTTTGGTTGTAAGAGCTTTCATAATAGGCGGCTGAATTACAGGAACAAGCGCCATATATGAATATGCTGCAACTGCGATAGGTCCTAAAAGATGAGGAGCAAGTTTTGATGTTACAAAAATTGCTGTAGGACCGTCAGCCCCACCGATAATACCGGTTGATGCAGCTTCTAAAGCATCAAAGCCCAAATATCTTGCACCTATAAAGGTTACAAAGATACCAAGCTGTGCTGCAGCGCCCAAGAGCAAACTTTTTGGATTTGCAATCAGTGGCTCAAAGTCTGTCATAGCACCTACACCAAGGAAAATAAGGCAAGGATAAATACCAAGTTTTACGCCTAAATACAAGTAGTCAATAAGGCCTGGTGTAACTGCGTTAGATGCGCTGAAAAGTTCCCAATGAACATGACCGTCTGCAAAAAGCTCTTCATGGAACATTTCTGCACCGGGAAGGTTTGTTAAAAGCATACCAAATGCAATTGGTAAAAGTAAGAGTGGTTCAAACTTTTTAACAATCGCTAAGTATAAAAGGACAAATGAAATTACAAGCATTATTATAAGTTTGTAATTGTCCAAAAGTGCTTTAAACCCTGTCTGGTTTAAAAAGTTTACAACTGCTTCCATTGGTGTTGCCACAGGAGTAAAAATATTTTCAATATTCTGTACTTCCACACCCTGAGTTACAGTTGTGTCAACACCGTCTACTGCTAAGATATACTGAAATTCTGCACCGATTGCAGTTGGGTTTTTAGCATCAAAACCTTTAATGTCAGCTTTAATTCTTACCGACACTTCGCCACCTGCTTTGATTTCGCCTGTCATAACTCCACCCTGATAGGATGAATCAAAGGTAACAAGGTTTTCGTCAACACTTAAAATAAGTGCTGAATTTACAATGTCTGTTTTTGTGTTGTTTGCTACAGCAAAAGAAAGAAACCCATCTTCGTATGTAGCATTTTTTATTGTTACTACATCTTTTGTTTCTGCCATACAAGGTGTAACACTTAAAATTACAATAAGGCATAACAAAAGTGCAGATAAAATTCTTTTTTTCATATTAAATTATGCTCCTATACAAATTTATTTT
>JAZSNJ010000156.1:0-2511 GCA_045536355.1 Clostridia bacterium
GAATGGCAGATGTTACTCATGTAAGACCATGGACTAAGCTTGATGAAGCAGAAGACAACAATATGGAAAGATTAAAAGAAGTTCCTGAAAAAACGCAGGTTTTTGAAATAGACGGACCAATGTTTTTTGCAACAAGTGAGGTTGTTGCATCAATTCCAGTAAAAAGAGGTTTAAAGGCAATTATTCTAAGGATGAGAAATGTTCCTACACTTGATGTATCAGCACTCCAGACACTTATAGATGTTTATGAATTTTGCGCACAAAACAAAATCACTGTAATTTTCTCCCATGTGAATCCGCAACCACTTGCTGTTATGAAAAAATCAGGATTTTATGATAAAGTGGGAAAAGAAAAGTTTGCGCTAAATATTGATGAGGCACTCCAAATGGCAAAAAAAATACAATAAAAAAAGAGGCGTTACGCCTCTTTTTTATTTATCTTTCTATTTTTGCACAGTTGTTTGTAAGATTTATATTTCGCAGATTTTAACTGTGAGTGTTTTTGGAACCGAGAGATTTTTAGCCTCTGCTCTTGCGGTTGCAATTGCTGAATTTATATCATCAAGATTTTTCATACAAGCCATATATTTATGGTAATAAATATCCATTTTGGTTGGGTATTTTGAATTAAAGAAATCATAAACAGCATTGTTTGTATATTCAGGTGATGTATCTGACATTGAATAATCAATATTTGTATAATCTACTCCTGCGCCTTTCATTAACTGATTCATTTGTGCGATGTGGCGTAATGAATAGAAATTGTTATACATATCTGTGCTTGTAAGAAGGTCTGCTATCTCGCAAGATAATGCCTGATTTGGGTTGTATTTGGAAAGTGCTATGTTAATACCATTTGCAAACTCTTTTTCCGAACCTTTTTTTACTGACTGTCCGTCAATTAAAAGCTCATATCTTCCAGGTGCCAAACCTTCTATTTTAATGATTTCTCTGTTTAAGTCTTTTGTTAAAGGAACAAAACTTAATGCCTCCTGATAATGGCTGTTGTTAGCAAGTGGAAGTGCTTTTGGTGTGTAGTTAAATGAAACAACCGAAGCTTTATCTGTGAGTGCTGTTACTGAAGCGTTTTTGGCGGTTAACTGACCGTCTTTATAACAAACTTCTGCAACAAGATCAGAATTACCTTGCTGTTTAAGGAACAGGTAACTCATAATCATCTGTCCGTCTTCTTTTGGATGTATCTGGTCAGATGTTACATCAAAACCATCATCTTTGATTTTGTTAAGTGGTGTGTGCCAGTCAACAACAGGAAGCTTTAATTTATCTCCAAGTGAAATTACCATTTCCGAATATTTATCCATAGCAGGGTCAACTAACGGATATACATCAAAGTTTGCACCTGCAACAGTAGGAGTAATTAGACAAGTTTTAATACCCTTATTGTTAAAACTATTTACAATTCGTTCCATATCGTCAATACTGTTTTTTAAAGTAAGTGTGCTTATTGATGTAAGTGAGTTTGACTGGTGCACCCATACAACATCATTAAAACCGAACATAATGGTTGCTTTGGTCGGAGTGCAAGTGTCATAAACATCCCACCCTAGCCTGTTATAAGCACCATAGGTAGTGTCATTTGGTATACCAAAGTTGTAAAATGAGATGTTTCTGTCAGGATATCTTGTCTGATAAAAATATTCAATATACATAGGATAGGTAAGGGTTGTGCCAACACCTGCAGTAATTGAGTCACCTAAAAATGCAACAACATCACCATTCTTATAAATAAAGTTTTCTTTAATATCACTTTCTAAACTTGTATTACTTGCTGGAACAGCCATTTCTTCACCCCATACAAACGCTTTGATTTTAGTGGCATTTTCAGGTATTTTGGCACCAGTTGAATTTATTTCTTCGCCACTATAAGGTGCACCAAAAAGAGTTGATATGGAAGTACCACATAATATACCTTGATCGTTATAAGCGGCAAACACAAGAGTGTAAGGCTGATTATTATCACCATATAGATTATTAATTTTTGCACTTAATTTTACAGTATCACCTTGTGCTATGTATGGTGTTCCACCCACGGTGGTTACATTAAGTTCTACAGTAAAAAATTCACCTTGTACAAGATTAACCGAAACTGTTTCAGTTATATCCGATCCACCCACTTTAACACATAGATCGTAGAGGGGGAGAAGTTCTTTGTCAAATTTGAATTTATAAGTATATGAACCGTCATTTTTGATTTTCATCTGACCGATATGACCGATATTTTCATCATCTAAAGCCTGTCCTTTTTTTACCATATACACAGTTGCATCTTTGTTCGCGTTCGAAGAATCAAGCCCTTCAATTAAAATGTTGCTTGTACTTTCGTGTATAGTTCCTGTAATCTGGGCATTAACTACCACAGAAGAGAACAAGGATACAATTAATAAAACTAATAATATCTTTTTCATAAGAACACCTCTTGAAAATTTACTATTTTAAGTATATACTTTTTGGCAAATAATTTCAATATAATAAAATTGTCGAATTCAGTAT
>JAZSNJ010000010.1:0-5944 GCA_045536355.1 Clostridia bacterium
GAACGACATGGCTACGATCCGACTTTAGAGCCATCTATAACAGGCATATTTTTATCAAAACCAAACTGTTCTGCTAAATCGGACGGATAAATCTGCTGTTGCTCAATTATTCTATTTAATGTACTTGCCACTTCGTGGCGAAGCGCTGACTTAGTGGGATCTAAGTAATTTAATGTAACAGGTATACCCTCGTTATCTACTTCTGTTTCAGATGTTACATAATCTCTTGGTGCAGCGTAAGCAATTCTGTCATAAGCCGAAAGCGCCCAGCTTGAAATGTCTTTTTCATCTTCTACATTAAGACTTTCTTTAATGTAATCATATGTAACATCTTTGTTCTCTTCAATAATAGTGGCAGCCCATACCCCTCTAGCAATCATTGTAACCATTTCTTCACGGGAGACATTCCTGTTGGGAGAAAATATTGTGTCAGAATCTCCTTTTACAATATTATATTCGTATGCGTTCATTACCACATTATAAAACCAGTCATCTTCTTTTACATCGTCAAACCTTGCTTCTATATCGAGTTTTTGAGACTTATCAAGACCTAAAGTTCTCATAACCATTGCAGTAGCTTCAGCCCTTGTTACATTATCATAAGGGTTTGCACGGCCAAAATCATCGCCTTTAACTACACCTCGAGCCGATAACTGCTCCATTATGTAAAACTCAAAATCACCGTTATCGTCATTAAAAGAAAGCTCCTGTGATATAAAAACTTCTGTTTCTCTGTCCTTATTTTCATAAGGAATGGTAGCATAAACAGAGCCATCATAGTAAGCAGACAAAGGAATAGGTGTTTTATCATCCTTATATCTCATTAAAATATTGTCATACGCCTGATAATCTGTACTAAACAGTTCTTCACCTTCAGGGTATGGTAGTTTCACTGTAACAAAGTTTTCCTGCGCTAAAACAGTTATTCCCGAAAAGATAAAAACAACAATTAAAATAAATAAAATTGTGCGTTTCATAAAGGCACCTCCTTTTATAATTTAATGTTATCATAAACCTATGATATTTGGCAATATAATGTGGAAAATTTAACAAAATTTTAATAAATAATCATTGACAAAATAATTTAGTTATGGTATTATAATTTTTGCTGATAAAAACCAAATAAATGCACCATTAGCTCAGTTGGTAGAGCACCTGACTCTTAATCAGGGTGTCCGGAGTTCGAGCCTCCGATGGTGTACCATGAAAAAAGTGTACTGAAAATTCAGTACACTTTTTTCAACGAAATAAATCCTTTCAGGATTTGTGAAATGCTTATTAAGCGTGAAATATTGCTTCGCAATGTGAAATACGCCTGCAGCGTGTGGATTTATTTTATTTCACAGAAAGCGTCAGCTTTCTATTTCACAATTTCATCAGAAATTATTTCACATCGAGCGAAGAGAGATATTTCTCTAGTCCTAAAAAACGCTTTTTGGTGTCTTTTTTATTTTAAATGAATATTTTTCCTTTAAACCGTGCTTAATAATATTAAATCAATTTTAGAAAGGATTGATATTATGAAGGATAAAATATTCGGTGTGTTACAAAGAGTCGGACGATCACTCATGCTTCCTATTGCTATTTTGCCAGTTGCCGGTCTTTTTTTAGGTATTGGCGGTTCGTTTACTAACCCTACCTTAATTGAAGCATACGGGTTATCAGGCGTTTTAGGTGAGGGAACATTTCTGCACAGCCTTTTACTGGTATTAAGCGATGCAGGTGATGTTATTTTTGCAAACCTTCCACTGATATTTGCCATTGGAGTTGCAATAGGTATGGCAAAAAGAGAAAAAGAGGTTGCCGCACTCTCCGGGGCAATTGCGTTTCTTATTATGCATGCGGCAATTTCGGCTCTCGTTGAGGCAAACCACACCACACTCCCGCAGGGCTCTACTGCAAGTGTTTTGGGAATGACATCACTTCAGGTTGGTGTGTTTGGTGGTATTATTGTTGGTCTTGGTGTTGCGGCTCTTCACAATAGGTTTTACAAGATTGAATTGCCACAGGTTTTGTCATTTTTTGGGGGAACAAGATTTGTTCCTATAATTTCAGGCATAGTTTATCTTTTTGTAGGTATACTTATGTACTTTATATGGCCACCAATTCAAAACGCAATTTATGCACTTGGAAATCTGGTTTTAGGGACAGGTTATATCGGTACATGGATTTACGGAATATTAGAAAGAGCATTAATTCCGTTTGGTCTTCACCATGTTTTTTATCTCCCATTCTGGCAGACAGGATTGGGCGGTACAGAGATAGTAAATGGAACTTTAATAGAGGGTGCACAAAACATTTTCTTCGCACAGCTTTCTGACCCTACGGTTACAAAATTCAGCGTGGAAGCCACGAGATTTATGGCGGGAAAATTCCCGTTTATGATTTTTGGTCTGCCAGGTGCTGCACTTGCTATGTACCATGCAGCTAAAGACAACAAGAAAAAAATTGCAGGAGGACTTTTACTTTCTGCTGCAATAACTTCTATGCTTACAGGTATTACAGAGCCTTTGGAATTTACATTTTTATTTGTTGCACCTCTTTTATATGTTATACACTGTATATTTGCAGGTCTTTCCTTTATGCTTATGCACATTTTAAATGTTGGCGTGGGTATGACATTTTCGGGCGGACTTATTGATATGTTTTTATTCGGTGTGCTTCAGGGTAATGCCAAAACCAACTGGATAAACATTGTATGGGTTGGACTTATATACTTTGTGCTTTATTACTTTGTATTTAAGTATTTAATCAAGAAATTTGACTATAAAACTCCCGGCAGAGAATCTGACGAAGAGGATACTAAACTTTACACCAGAAAAGATGTAAATGAAAAAAAGGGGATAAATGTTTCAGGTCTTATTTTAGAAGGTCTTGGCGGAAAAGAAAACATTTCAGATTTGGACTGCTGTGCAACAAGACTCAGAATAACAGTTAAAAACAGCAAAGTGGTATCCGAAAACTTATTAAAACAAAGCGGGGCATCAGGAGTTATAATTAAAGGAAACGGTGTTCAGGTTATTTACGGGCCTAAAGTTACGGTCATTAAATCAAAATTAGAGGACTATATGAAAATTTCAATACCCGAAAGCGTACTTTTATCTCCCCTTACGGGAAAGACAGTTAAATTAGAGGATGTAAATGATGATGCTTTTAAAACAGGGGCTGTAGGAAAAGGCATTGGCATAATTCCTGAAAGCGGTGTTTTATATGCTCCGTGCGATGGTGAAATTGTATCACTTGCCAAAACAAAACACGCAGTTGCCATTAAAAGTGATTTTGGTGCTGAAGTATTAATTCACATTGGTATAGATACTGTTAAATTAAACGGAAGGTATTTTAAGGCATTTAAAGGCGATAACGACAAAGTAAAAACAGGTGATAAACTTATTGAATTTGATATTGAGGGTATAAAAAATGCAGGATATGATATAACAAGTGTGGTGCTTATCTGTAATTATGAAGAATATGATAAAATATCTACAACAGAAAAAGAAAAGCTTAATAAGGGCGACCTGTTAATTGATATAATCTAAACAAAAGGGCATACAAAATGTTTGTATGCCCTTTATTTTTAATTAACTTTATGATATACTTACTAAAGAAACATTAAAGGAGTAAAAAAGTGAGTAAATCGAAAATTAACCAAATAATGCAAAAATACAATTTGAGTTTTCATAAAGGATTGGGACAAAACTTTTTATACGATGAAAACTATCTTGAAAAAATTGTTGATGCGGGTGAAATAACAAAAGAAGATACTGTTTTGGAAATTGGTCCCGGTCTTGGCGTTTTAACCGAAAAAATGGCACCCAAAGCCAAAAAAGTTATCGCAGTTGAAATTGACCAGAATATTATTCCTGCTTTAAAAGAAAATTTAAAAGATTTTGATAATGTCCAGATAATAAATGAGGACATATTAAAAACAGATATCAAATCAATCACCAAAAACGAAACCACTATAAAGGTTGTGGCAAATCTGCCATACTACATTACAACTCCTATAATAACCAAGCTTTTAGAAAGCGATATAAACTTAGAAAGAATTGTTATTATGGTGCAAAAAGAAGTAGCTGAAAGACTTACATCTACTGTTGGCACTAAAGACTATGGTGCAATTACAGTTTTTGTTAACTTTTTTGCGGATACATCACTTTTGTTTACAGTTCCTAAAGGTGCTTTTGTTCCTTCTCCTAAAGTTGACTCGGCTGTGGTAAAACTTTCACTTCCAAAAAAAGAACCTGTTTTGGTTAAAAATAAGGATATGTTTTTTAAAACTGTAAAAGGAGCGTTCTCACAAAGAAGAAAAACTCTTTTAAATTCGCTTTCATCGTTTTTTAATACTTGGTCCAAAGAAGACATCAAAAATGCTATCATAAGTTCCGGCTTTGATGAAAACATAAGGGGCGAAAAGCTTACAATTTCTGATTTTGTAAAACTTTCAGAAAATTTGGAAAAAATTTTGTAAAAAAAAAGGAAAAAAGAGTTTAACATAGAATATTAAGAATATGGCTTAATTTTGAAAATTCAATATATTTAGGAGGATATGTTATGACAAATAATAAAGCTGTCCTTAATTGGCTTAAAGAGATGACTGATATGACAAAACCTGAAAAGGTTTTGTGGATTGACGGTTCTGAAGCGCAACTTGAGGAATTAAGAAAAGAAGCAGTTGAAACAGGCGAAATGCTTAAACTTAATCAGGAAAAGCTTCCTGGCTGTTACTATCACAGAACTGCTGAAAACGATGTAGCAAGAGTTGAAGACAGAACTTTTATCTGTACTACAACCAAAGAAGAAGCAGGTCCTACAAACAACTGGATGGACCCAGCCCAAATGTATGCTAAACTTAAAAAATTATACGAAGGTTCAATGATTGGAAGAACAATGTATGTTATTCCTTATTCAATGGGACCTATCGGTTCACCATTTTCAAAAATTGGTATTGAGCTTACAGACTCAATTTATGTAGTATTAAATATGGCAATTATGACAAGAATCGGCACTAAAGTTTTAGAAGCTTTAGGTGACAGCGATGATTTTGTTAAATGCTTACACGCTAAAAAGGATGTTAATCCTGAAGAAAGATATATTGTTCAGTTCCCACAGGACAAAACAATATGGTCTATTAACTCAGCATATGGCGGAAATGTACTTTTAGGTAAAAAATGCTTTGCACTCCGTATTGCTTCATACCTTGGTATGCAGGAAGGCTGGATGGCTGAACATATGCTTATTTTAGGTTTAGAGAATCCTAAAGGCGAAGTAAAATATATCTGTGCAGCATTTCCATCAGCTTGTGGCAAAACAAACCTTGCTATGCTTATCCCACCTGAATACCTTAAAGAAAAAGGTTATAAGGTATGGACTGTTGGTGATGATATTTCATGGCTTAGAATAGGCAAAGACGGAAGACTTTATGCTATCAACCCTGAAGCAGGATTTTTCGGTGTTGCTCCTGGTACATCAGAAAAAACAAACTTTAACGCACTTGCTGCAACAAAAGAAGGCACAATCTTCACAAATGTTGCTATAAATAATGACGATAACACAGTATGGTGGGAAGGTCTTGACAAAAATCCACCTTTAAATGCTACAGAATGGAAAGGTGCTGAAGTAAACGGAAAAGAATATTCTGAAGCAGGTAACAAACTTGCTCATCCAAACTCAAGATTTACAGCTCCTGCTAAAAACTGCCCATGCATTTCAAAAGAATTTGAAAATCCTGAGGGCGTTCCGATTTCTGCTATCGTATTCGGTGGAAGAAGAGCAAAATGTGCTCCACTCGTATACCAGTCAAGAGATTGGAAACACGGTACATTTGTTGGTGCTACAATGGCATCTGAAACAACTGCTGCAGCTGCAGGTGCAGTTGGTGTTGTAAGAAGAGACCCAATGGCTATGAAACCATTTACAGGTTATAATATGGCATCATATTGGCAGC
>JAZSNJ010000024.1:0-2203 GCA_045536355.1 Clostridia bacterium
AATAAAACACCTGTAAGTGTTTCTATTCCGTTTTGGTTTGTTGTTATTTTAACTTCTGTCCAGTTCATATTTTATAGCACCTTTCTATAGTATAATCCTCTTGTAAAATTGCCTTTTGGCGAAGCTTTGTCCAAATAACCCTTAATTATTTCACAAGGGTTTTCTTCATCTGTAAAAAACATATCAAGTCCCGATATTCCCGCATCTTTTATTTCATCAGTTTTATCGCTTAAATTTATTGGTACCGAATTTAATATAATGTTTTTATGAGGATAATAACACATAACGGGAAATGATGCCCCTGTTTTATCTTTAAGATTGTAAAATCCATTAAAATCTATACACTCTTTAGCATTTTTTATAATGCAGTTTTCGGTTATCATAACAGGCATTCTTCCGTATGCTATTAAATTTAAAGGTATGCTTTTTTTAAGCGCCTTTATTTTGTTTAACGACAGTTCAAAAGATACTGTTAATTCTTTTGCACCCAACTGTTTAAGTGATAAAATATCAAGTGAGTTATAAGCATTAAATGAATATGAGGCATAAGGTGTTAGGCCTAAATTTTTAATCATATCAATCTGCCCGGGTGTGTGGCAAAGAACTTTTAAAATGCCTTTATTTTTAGCATTTAAAAGCATTTTTAAAACATTGTCTTTTTCAGTGTCTTTTATGATTACGGGAAGCGATACTCCCATATTATCATATTTTTTATCTTTAAATTTATCAAGACGCACCCAGATATGCCTTGCAAGTTTTTGATAATTACCTATATCCTTAATCTCATTTAAGAAATGGAAATTAAACATTGGAGTTAAATTGTTTTCTTCTTTAATTTCTATTTCTTTGTTATAAAAAGGTCTTTTTTCAGTGTTTTTTAATGAATTATTCAAAAGGTCTAAAACATCTCTTCTTAACTCATTTATTTTTGACACAGGCAAAAATAATCCGTTATCAAATTCGCCTTTTAAACTTGCAATTTCAAAGGGGGTGTTACCTGTCTTTTTAAGTCTTTCTTCAAAATCAGATTTGGTAAGGGGACTGTTTTTTGCAATTTCAGGCTCAAAAAAAGTTTTGGTTACGGTTTTACCCATTGATGATGCAGATACCTTTATGTTTTGGCCTTTTTTAAATGTGTAAAAAATATCTGCCAAAATCTTTTTTTCTTTGAATTCTGTTTTTATGCTTTTTGATAAATCTTTGTCATAATCAGTTCTTATGCCAAACATTTTTTTAGAGGGGCTCCCTAAGAAGTAATCATTTGTAAAGCCTTGTCTTGAAAAAAGACTTTTCAAGTATTCTATTTCATCTTTGGTGGCGTTTCTTTTTTCATCAATTAATTTTCTGTAAACGCTTGTTACTCCGCCTATATATTCTTTTGATTTTAATCTTCCCTCTATTTTAAATGATGTTACATTAAGCTTTAAAAATTCTTCAAAATTTTGTGCCATACATAAATCTTTTAAACTTAATTCATAGCCGTTTTTATACATCTGTCTGCAAGGTTGGGCGCATCTTCCACGGTTACCGCTTCTTGTGCCTATCATAGAAGAAAAATAGCATTGTCCCGAATAGCACATACAAAGAGCACCATGAATGAACACTTCTGTTTCAACACCCGATTTTTCAGTAATTAAAGAAATGTTTTCTTTTGAAAGTTCACGAGAGAGTACAACCCTTTCAAAACCCAGTTTTTTTGCCTCTAACGCCCCATCTAATGAGTGAACTGTAGCCTGAGTACTTGTATGGACAGGAAGACAAGGCGCAATTTCTTTTACGAGCATTAAAAGCCCTCTGCTTTGTACAATCAAAGCAGATATGTCGGTAGAATTAATAAACTCAATATAGTCTTTTAAATCATTTATTTCATTATCTGATACAACGGTGTTTAAGGTAAGATAGCTTTTGACATTTCGGTTTTTGCAATATAAGGAGTACTCTCTTATTTTCTCTTTGTCAAAATTATCCGCGCTCATTCTTGCGTTTAAAAATTCCCCACCGAAATAAACAGCATCAGCACCTTTAGATACTGCAGATATCAGACTTTCTTCATTCCCTGCAGGAGACAATAATTCTATCAATTTTGCACCTCACTCATTTTTTTACATTATACAATAAACTTACCTTAAAGTAAAGTTTTCAAAAATTTATTTTTTTATCACATAATAATCACATTTTTAAAGTATTATTTAAAACAGTTAAA
>JAZSNJ010000030.1:0-19091 GCA_045536355.1 Clostridia bacterium
GCTGTTTTTCTATATCTTCATTTAAAACCTGTTGCTCAGTAATTTGATTCTCAAGATTATTTTGTTGCCTGTTAAGCCTGTTAATAGAAATCTGCTGTGAGCAAAACAAAACAAAAAAATATATTATTAAAAGAGTAAAAACCAGTTTTAAAAGCGAATTCCGTTTAGAAGACTTTATTTTTATTAATTTAATCTGTTTAGGCATAACTTTATCCCTTTCGCAGAAATTTAAATATTAGCCTTACTTTCCTATTTATTTTAAACCAAAACCTAAGTAATGTCAACCGTATTTTGCCTAAAATTTTCACTCTTAAAATTAAAATTGGTTTTCCTAATATTTTCATAATTATAAACACAGGATATAATAAAATGTTAACAATAAATCTTACAATTCGTTTAATACATTTTGATACTTTAATTCCCATTTTAACAAAAAAAGTGCTTATAGTTAAGTGATAAATTACTATGCCTAGTGCAAAAGCAAGTAATTCATAGGCCCTTATGCCATTATCTGAATTAATACCAATTGTAAAAACACAAAATATATTAAATGACCAATATAAAAAATCCTGAAGCAAAATTTTTAATTTGCCGGATTTGTTTATTGAACGGTTAATTTTAAAACAGTCAAACAAAGCACCTGACAAAGTGCCTAAAACAAAAGACAAGACAAATATTTTCAACTGATATTCATACTGATTTTCCATATTATTTATTTAAATAGTTTTGATATAAAACTACCCTGATTTTTTGATGCGTTATCATTATACTTTATTCCATACACTTCACCTGTAACAGTAAGCTCTCCTGTTTTCACATCAAGTTGATTAATATGAAGTTCTTCACCGGTTACTTCAACTACTCCCATAGCAGTGTCCAAAATAATTATATTCTCATCAAAAGATATAACTTCATTGACAGCAGATATTTCAAGTTTTGACCTGTTTTCCATGATTATATTGTGTATTTCTTTTTCATAACTTTTGTTTCTTTCATCCATAAAAATACTCTCCTATTCTTTAATATACTAAAATGTATATTAAGGTGTGGAGAGTTTTATTCAAAATATTAATCAAATTGTCTGTACAAAAGTGAGGCGTCTTCTTTTAAAACATGCTCTTTATCTGATATTAAAACTTCTACTTTAATAGTTTTTTCGCCTAAAGTTATTTCCATTATATCGCCCGATTTTACATCATAAGAAGCTTTCACAATTTTGCCGTTTACAACAATTCTGCCTTTATCACATGCCTCATTTGCAACCGTTCTTCTTTTTATTAATCTTGATACTTTTAAAAATTTATCTATTCTCATATTACTCCTCGTTAAAAGAAAGTAAGACAGCCCTAAGGCTGTCTTAATCGTTGATTATTTTATAGCATCTTTAAATGCTTTGCCGGCTTTGAATGCTGGAGCTTTAGATGCAGGGATCATGATTTCCTTCTTTGTCTGAGGATTTCTACCCTTTCTTGCTGCTCTTTCTTTAACTTCAAATGTACCGAATCCAACCAACTGAACTTTGTCTTTTGCTTTTAAAGCTTTTTCTACGCTATCGATAAAAGCTGCTAATGCTTTTTCAGCATCTTTTTTAGAAATTTCAGCTTTTTCAGCCATAGCTGCGATAAGTTCTGTCTTATTCATTGTTACATTCACCTCCTATAAACATTACATAATTGGGATATATAAAAGACTTTCGTCATTTTACCAATTCAACTTACAAATTCATTATAAACACTTTTTCCATAATATTCAAGTGTTTTTTTCGATTTTTACTGATTTTTTTTAAAAAAAAGCCCATTTTTAGGGCTTTTTTTAAAATATAGAGGTCATTTTATAAAATTACCAAGCAATTTTTGCAATTTATCGCCACCTGGCATAACTTCAACATCCTGTTTTTTAATAACTTTTAAAATTATTATCAGTGCAAAATATACTATTATTCCAACTAATATAGCACTAAATAATGCTAATTGATATGAGTATGGCAACAACAATTCATATATAAAAGCAACCGATATACCCATAAGTATTACGCTTAATATAGATTTTAATACGAACCAAAATCCATAATTAGGTTTTAAAAGCTTATGAATAACAATTAAATCAAGTGTTGCAGTTACAAGATAACAAAATACTGTACCATATGGTGCGCCATAAATATTAATATTGATATTACCTACCAATATGAAGTTTGTGATAATCTTTACCAAGCCACCAACACACATATTAATTACGGGTAGCCACGGCTTACCATAAGCTTGTATAATCGCATTCCCCACCATAACTATACTTACAAATATAATCCCGTATGACAACACTTCAAGAAGAGGCGCAGCATTGGCATCATTGTAAACAAGTTCTAATATAGGATGTGATAGCACAGACATACCTATTGCGCAAGGCAGAGCAAATAAAAATGTTATTCTAAGTGCTGTTTCAGCTGACTGCCTGGCTGTTTTTATCTTATTACTAATCATCGCAGATGCAATTACAGGCACAATTGATATACTCAGTGATGTAATTACAGTTGGTGGAAGATTAAACATAGTTACAGCATATCCTGAATAATACCCATACATTGTGGAACGCTGTGTTTCGTCAAATCCGAGTCCTGCCAATTGTTTCATAATCATAGTTAAGTCAATTACACTTGCTAATGTGAAAACTGAGGCGCCGATTGTAATAGGAACAGCAAGTTTAATAAGTCTTGCATAAAGTTGTTTATAACTACTTAATGCTACTGAATTCTGTTCTTTTATTCTATCAACAATAAGCACTGATGTTTTTCTATAATAAAACATCAAAAAGCATGCCGCAAAGAATGTACCTGTTGATACACCTACGATTGCACCCGCAGCCGAAAAATCTTCACCATAAGGCATTAATACGGCAGCCAAAGCCAAACCAACAACAAGTTTACAAACGGCCTCTATTGTCTCTGAAACAGCTGTAGGCACCATATTTGACATACCCTGAAAAAGTCCTCTGTAAACGCTCATGATAGAAACAAAAAATAAACTGGGGGCCATAGCTAAAATTGCTTTTGTAGCAAGCGGTGCTTCAATAAAATCAGCAAATAAACTTGCTCCGAACAAAAGTGCCATTGAACATATTATACCTATAACAAGTAAAAGTCTATATGCAGCTTTATATGTTTTTTGAAGTTCAGCATAATTATTTTTTGCATTTGCTTCTGATATCATTTTTGAAATTGCCACCGGAAGTCCCGCTGTTGCGATAACAAATAAAGCATTATAAATGGTATAAGATGTGTTGTAAATTCCAATACCTTTTGCTCCTAATATAAATCTTGTTAAAGGAATTTTGAAAAGAGCACCAATTAATTTAACCAGTATATTGGCAACGCCTAATATTAAAGCTCCTTTTAAAAAGCTTTGTTTTTTAATTTTAACATTATCCAACATTAATCCTCCCCGACAATTACGGTATAATAAAAATTTATTGCAAATTTTTATATTTAATGATACAATGAACTAAACATTTTTAAATAAAGGATGATGAAAATGGAAACAGCTAAAATATGTTCAAATTGTGTTTTTGCCACTCAGCTATTTAGTGGTGATGTGTTATGTAAGAAAAAAGGTGTAACGAATGCATCATATTCCTGCAAAAAACACAAACTTGATTTAACTTCCAAAACTGTGCGAAAAAAACACACATTATCATCAATGAAATAGATGCTTGACGCCCGATATGCGGCAAGCATCTTTTTTTATTTCTTAATTATATACGCTTCATTCCTTGAAAAAGGCTCATTGAAAATCATATGAATAAAAGATTCACGTTTTTGACCTTCAATTAAAAATTGCACCTGATTTACATGATCAAGCTCAGTTAAACTGTTAACTATAGAATAAATTGTAAGTGTTTCTCCTGCTGTACCACCTGAATGTTTAGCTATAAATTCTTCAGAAAAGTTAACAAAACAAGTGCCCTCTTTTGTGTCAACCGAAAGAATTTTAGTTTCACCCGGAATAGTAGGTATAAGACCTTCAGCTGTAGGTCCTGCCACTAATTGTTTAACAACTTGCATTTCTTCTGTTTCTTTATCGGATACAGTTATCTCCCTTGATTCAGGCAAAAGGCCTTGTGCTTCCTGGTCAGCAAAATAGAGTTTAGCATATTTGGTTACAGTTGTTTCGCCGTACGCATCTAAAACTATATCTGTTCTGTGTAAAACACCTGTTTTTTCTCCATTTGAATCAATATAATCTTCACCATCTACAGTTATATAAACACCATTTATACCTTTAATGGAGGTAATAGTATTAACTACAGCGGCTCTCATAAGGATAGAAGATACCTGATCCAAATCAAATATTTCCTTAGAAAAATCCACATAAGCAGTATTATCTTTTACATAAGCATCGTTTACTTTTGTATTTTCAGGGAAAACAACAAAGTACCCTGAGCCTTTAGGAACATCAAACATTTTTTCTAAAGCTTTATTCAGTACTTCTTCTGAATTATTTGCTTTGATTTTTACATTAGTAAATTCAATACTGTTTTGAGTTTGATTACCATAATAAATTTCTGTTTCAAAAGTTTTAGTGTTATTTACACATGAACACAAGCAAACAATTGAGAATGCTAAAATTATCAGTACTATTAAAAGTTTCCTCATAATTCTTCCTCCTGTTTTGGATTTAACCCTTTTGGAATAATTACTGTGAATTTAGTACCATGGTTTTCTTTACTTTCACAGTAAACCTCACCATCATGGAGCATTACAAGATCGTGTACTATAGAAAGTCCCAGCCCCGTTCCGCCACTTTCTCTTGACCTTGCTTTATCAACTCTGTAAAATCTGTCAAAAACATGTGGAATTTCTTCTTCAGGTATCCCTATTCCATTATCCTCAATTTCAACACGACAGCTCGATTCGTCCTCAAAAACAAATAAGCTTACCATCCCACCGTCTGAAGTATATTTTATGGCATTGTCAGTAATATTATAAATTACCTGCCACATTTTTTCTCTGTCCACCATAGCAAGTACTTCACTTTTTGTATGAAGTGCCAATGTAATATTTCTGTTCTCTGCAACAGGCGAAAGATTTTTTATTATTCGTTCTGTCATCTCATTTAAATCAGTAGCCTTTATATCAAGTTCACTTTTATTTGCATCAAGTTTTGTAAGTTGCAAAAGCCTGTCAATAATCTTGGTAAGCCTGTCAATTTCTCCATTGATATCCACCATAAATTCTTTTACATACTCTTCATCAATTGGTTCCATAGCAGAAACAGAGTCAGATAAAAGTTTAATAGAACTAAGTGGTGTTTTTAATTCATGGGATGCGTTTGAAACAAACTCTCTTCTTCTTTCTTCATGTTCAAAAAGCTTTTGTGAAAGATTGTTAAATGCTACCGACAGTTGAGCAATTTCATCATTTCCTGAAACCGGTAATTGTTCTGGAGAATAATCAGTTTCCATCTTTTTAATTACACCTGTAAGTTTTTCAATAGGTCCTACTATAATATCTGCCATTATTGTACTAAAAATTCCTACAAGAACAATAACAAAAATTGAAATTGCTACCAACATCCATATAAGCTCTTTAACAAAGTCGTCAGTTTGATTTGTGTTATTGGATAAATAAACTGCACCTACCGTTTGCGAATCATAAATAATTGACGCTGCACAGTTTATAAGATTACCATTATCGTATTTATAAAGCTTTACAGTATCTTTACCCCTAATAGCAGAAATTATCTCATCATTTACAAATATTTTACCATATAAATTCCTGTCTGTGGAAGTATCATACACAACTTTAGCAGAAGAATCTGATATAATTACACGGGTTGAACCACCGATGTTAAGTTGATTTAATACATACTGCATCTCATCAGAATCATAAGGCATATACTCACTGACAATGTTTGCTACCATATTTGCTTCAGAAAGAGCGCTTACCTTTGCATTGTTATATAAATAATCCGATATGGAGGCAAGTATATATGTAGATAAAAATATGAGTGTAAACAAAATTATGCCAATATATGTTACTATCAGCTTTAATCTTATTTTCCCTATTTTGGCTGCCTTATGCTTCTTTGAAATAGTAACCCACTCCCCATTTGGTAATTATATATTCTGGCTCTGCCGGATTTAATTCGATTTTTTCTCTTAAGCGTCTTACATGAACATCAACAGTTCGTGCATCACCAGGATAGTCATAACCCCATATAATATCCAAAAGTTTATCTCTTGAATATATTTGTCCCGGTGTTGAAATAAGTAGGGACATTATATCATACTCTTTAACTGTAAGTTCAATTTCTTTGCCATCAATTATCACTCTTCTTGAACGCCTGTCAAGAGTAATACCTTCAATACTATGATTGGCATCAGATGCTAAGTCAACTTTGGTCTTCCGGCGAAGAATAGCTTTTACTCTTGCTTTAAGTTCTAAAATGTTAAATGGTTTGGTCATATAATCATCTGCACCGTAATCAAGACCCATAATCTTGTCCATATCTTCATTTTTGGCTGTGAGCATAATAATAGGCACTGTAGAGGTTTCCCTCACTCTTTGACAAACCTGAAGTCCATCAAGTTTCGGAAGCATTAAATCAAGTATAATCAAATCAATAGATTTGTCCTTAGCACATCTTACTGCTTCTTCACCGTCCATAGCAGTAATGACCTCGTAACCATCCTGTTCAAAATTAAATTTTAGTCCCTTTACAAGAAGCTTTTCATCATCAACAATAAGTAATTTCATTATATACCTCCGAAAACTACACTATTAATACTTTAATAATAACCTAAATATTAAATAATTGCAAGAATAAAGCTAAATTTTTTTATTGATATAATATATTATTTCTGCTATAATTAGTTAAAACAATTATATTTATGAAAGGGGTAAATTCCAAAAATGAAAAAATTAATTATTGCAATTATAATTTTCACTCTTGTTTTAACGAGTTTCCCCGTATTATCTGCCGAACTTCCAAAAATTTATTCACCGTCTTACATAATAGTTGAAATGGCTGAAGGAAGTGTTTTAGCATCCAAAAACACCGAAGAGCTTTTTAAACCTGCAGAATTTTCGAAACTTATGACAGCTTATATAATTTCACAAAATCTTAAATATGACACCACCATTGAAGTAACAGATGATATTGGTTATTACAATCAGTACAAAAATATTGCGGAACTTAAAACAGGTATGAAGCTTACAGTTAAAGAACATCTTTTGAATATGCTTTTACTATATTCTGATGCCAGTGCCCAACTTCTTGCTAAAAAGCATTCTGGCTCATTAGAAAAGTTTACGGATGAAATGAATAATACTGCAAAAAAACTAGGCATGTTCTCAACTTTTTACACATCACCGTCAGGTTATGATAAGACAGGCACTTCAAAAACAAAAATTTCAGATCAGATTTTACTTATTAAAAAAATTTACAAAGACACTAAACTTATGGATATCTTTTCAACTGTATTATTTCAGCTTACAGATTTAGAAGGTAATAGTTTAACCTACTCAAGCAGAAATCATTTAATTAGTAAATATACTTACGACAAGTACAATTATTCACATGCGAACGGACTTATGGCATCATTAGAAGATGATAAAATCAGTTTTGCTGCAACAGCAGAGCAAAATGGCACAACGCTTATTGCTCTGGCAGTTAACTGTAAAGAAATTTCGGACATGTCGGTTTACAGAGATATTGTAAACCTGTTTGAATATGGATACAACAACCACACATATAAAACAATTTCAATAGAAGGTGATGCTGTTTCTGAACTTAATGTAAAGTCATCATTCCCAAATAAGATTTTACTTACCACAGATAAAACTGTAAAAGTTCTTTTGCCATATAATGCAAATTTAGATTTGATAACATTTGAAACAGATGTTCCGAAATTTACCCAACCCCCCGTCAAAAAAGGCGACAAATACGGTTCAATTAAATATTTTTATAATGGTAGTTTTTTAGCAGAGGCCGACTTAGTTGCAGATAAAAATGCAAATTTCAATATAGTTGCACATATTCAACATTCGTTTTTAAAATTTAACACATTTCCAATACTAATAATTTTAATAGTTATTATTTTAATACTTATTATGCGTTCAAGTTCGCAAAAAAAGAGAAATAGAAGAAAAAAGAAAAAACAAAGAATTATGGATAACATAAAATAAAAAATCAGGAGTAAACTCCTGATTTTTTATTTATTTAACGCAGGTAATATCCTGTGATTTCAATGTGATTTTCTGATTTAATATTTCAATTGTTTTTGCTTCATCAGTATTGTTCCAGACAGTATACATAATCTCGCCGGAATTATTCTTAAACGCCTGAGAAATTATGCCCTCAGGAAGAGTTAATTCATAACCGTTAACCATTTGGCCATGATAGAAAAAGTCTTTATACTGTTCTTTCAAATCCAGAATTTTTTTAACATATTCACCATACTGTGGAAATTCGCCAAGAGCAACCTTTCTTCCCCTATATATAGATATATCAAAAATAAGGCCATATGTAAATGCATAATTAAGCTGAACTACATAGTCTTCTCTTGCATCATGTAAAAGTCTGTTTGATATAATTTCATCCGGGAATGTTGTTTTAAACAACTGTGGAAATGCATCTTTTGAATACCACGCACCTGTCATATGTCCATGATGGAAATGAAGTTCGGGGCAAAAAGCATCAACAGTATTTTCTGAACCAAAAGCAACATCTCCGCTACAAAGGTCTAACATATCTTTTAAGTTTTCCTGTCTGTATACCGATTCATCATCAACTCTGTTTTTGTGCTTGTGTGTTGTATCAAAGCAAAGCTTTGGAATATGCCCTGCTACCTGGTCAAAAAATAACGAATCTGAATTAAGTGATAAAACCATTTTTCCAACTTCTAAAAGTTTATTTTTCCATTCATCTGTAGCCTGACATGCTGATGCAAATGTTTTATAACCAAACAGTTTTAACATTGAACCGTTATTTGAAAATTGATATTGTTCCTGATATGGAACTCCTTCAATATTTTTTCTTGCAATCTTATGACCAACTTCTTTATAGTAGTCAGTATTAACATCTAGAAGAACTCCCTGAGCATAAAGAACAACTTTACCACCCATTTTATGTATTTCATCTATTGCTTTTAAAAGTTCTTCTTCACCGCCCATTTCAGGATCGATTTCATAAATAGGATATCCATTATCAAATCTACCCTTCCACCAGCCAAACACAAGAAGCATTTTTATGCCATATTTTTCACCTTGTTTATATAAATCAACAAGATCTTTATATTTAAAATATGTTTCTCCATACTGATGCTTTAAAATGATTCGTTGCCAACCTGTAAGTTCTCTTACCCATAAAGGTTTGTTAGTAGGAACAAACCATGTAGAATTTGCCCAAGTCGAGTATACTTCAGAGCCTTTTGCCCAAGTACCATCTAAAAGTGCAACATGAGTTACACCTGTGGTTATTGTTTCACCTTTAGTTGCAACAGGATAATTAGAAATTGTAAAACAAAGTCTATTGTTTTTCTCTCTTCTTTCACCGGTGCCGATTCCTAATGCACAGGTTTTAAATCCGGTGTCATGTCTGCCTACATAGAAAAAGTAACCGTCAGACTCAACACCATACCATCCCATACTTGCAGGAAACGGATAAGAAATATAATACCATATTTCATTATAATCTGCTGCAAAGTATTCAGTGTGGCATGTTTTTTGAATGGTCTCCCATGGATTTTCAATTCTCTGTCCTAAACCCATAGGCATATATAATGTGTCATTTTCTTTTGCATCATCAGCAATAGTATTTAACTCAATAAATGGCACCTGAATTTCATTAATTCTTACATCCGAGTTATTCTTAACTGTTGATGTAAAATCAAAGCCATCGCCGCTTTTTCTTATGTGAACAATATATTCAATATCAAACTCTCTGTTGTCTTCTGCAACGATTTTATTATAATAAATATCAAGACCATCTGCCATGGTTTCAACTTTTGCAATTGTCTGATCCTTACCAAAAACTGTGAGTTCTTTATTCATATCATCATCTAAATGCATTCTGAACAAATCAGAATTTTGAGTTGACTTTAATATGGCAGTGTCAGACGACCAGAACACCTTATTGTCTTTAATAGAAAAATTAAGATTTTTACTTTTGAGTTCCATAATTTTTACACTCCTAAACAGTTATTTAAAACCTCATACCTATCATAAAACAAAATGAAAAAAAGTCAAGTCTTTTTATCAAAAAACTTGACTTTTTTATAACAACTATTCTTCTACAAATACTTCCTTGCCTAATCCGCATACCGGGCAAACCCAATCTTCTGGTACATCTTCCCATGAAGTGCCTGGTGCTACACCGTTATCAGGATCACCTAATTCGGGGTCATAAACATACCCGCAAGGGCAAACATATTTTTCCATTCTACTCATCCTCTCTAATTAATCATTATTATTCTGCCTAACATATTTTTTATTATTTAAAATATCTCTTCAAAAGTCCTTCTAAGCCTTTACCGTGCCTTGCTTCATCTCGAGCCATTTCGTGAACTGTATCATGGATAGCATCTAAACCGTTTTTCTTTGCGCAACTAGCTAAATCAAATTTACCCTGTGTCGCACCATATTCACAATCAACTCTCCATTTAAGATTGTCTTTTGTTGTAGCTTTCATATTAGGTTCTAAATCTTCACCTAAAAGTTCTGCAAATTTAGCAGCATGTTCTGCTTCTTCATAAGCAGCTTTTTCCCAGTAAAGACCAATTTCAGGATAACCTTCACGGTGTGCAATTCTTGCCATACAAAGATACATACCAACTTCTGAACATTCACCGTTAAAGTTTGCCATAAGCTGTTCGAAAATATGTTTTTTGTCTTCTTCTGAAATGTCAGGATTGTTTTTTACAGTTTTACCGTATACACCATATTCGTGTTCAGCAGCAAGAGCTGCATTTTCTGCCATTTCTTTAAATTTTTCTGCAGGTACTTTACATACAGGACATTTTTCTGGAGGACAATCCCCCTCGTGAACATAACCACAAACTGAGCATACATACTTTTTCATAATTATTATCTCCTTTTAATTTAATTTATTATTAAGGCATTCTTTGCAAATACCTCTAAAATAGACCTCTTTACTTTTTATGACTGCACCATTTAAAATATCATTTTTAACAAGGTTTGCATCAAAATCAAAGACTTTTTTGCAACGCTCACATATAAAATGACCGTGAAGTGAAATGTCATAATCATACCTTACTTTTGAACTGTCAATAGTAACTTCTGTTATGATGTGATTTTCGTGTAAAAGTTTTAAAGTATTATAAACAGATGTTTTGGACAATGTAGGGATTTTATCACAAAGCAAATTATAAATATCTTCAACAGTTGGATGACTTTTAGTATTCATTAGAAAATTCAATATTTCAACCCTAATTATAGAAGGGCGGATGCCTTTGTTCATTAATATTTCTTTTGCATTCATAATACCCCTCACTTTCTGTAATGATTTCATTTTTGTAATGATTACATTTTTATAATAACATACACTTTTAAATTTGTCAATACATTTTTAAAAAAATTTTAACCTGCAAATAAATTGCAGGTTAAATACTTATTTATCAAGTGTAAAAATAAATTCGCAAAGGTCTTTGGTTGCGTTTGGTTTTGCCATATCGGAGATTGCTTCCCTTATATTGTTTCTTCGCCATTTATTTAATAACAGCTGAAATACTGCTTCATCAATGGGATAAGTATCTGAGACAGCCTGAGCCAAACCGTTATTTACTAAAAACTCTAAATTTCTATATTCTTGTCCCGGTATCGGATTAAACAGTATCATAGGAAGATTTTTAGCCATCGCCTCCGAAACAGTGAGACCACCCGGTTTTGTTACAATACATTCTGATGCATCCATTAAAACATCAACATTATCAACAAAACCATACACAAATTTACTTTTTTCAGTATGAAGATTTTCAACTCGTTTTTTAAGTCGTTTATTATTTCCACACACAATGAGCATTTGGAATTCCATATCTAAAGTATCAAGCTTTGTTATATGATCGACTAAATTACCAAATCCCATAGACCCACTCATAATTAAAACAGTAGGTTTGTCAGGAATGCCAAGAAGTTTTTTTGCTTCTTTTTCAGGTATTTTATGTGAGAATTTTTCTTTTATCGGGATACCTAAAGGTAAAATTCTTTCAAGTGGCAAACGCTTTTTATGCATCTGTAAATTTAATAGTTCCGATGCAGTTACATAATAGTCAATATAAGTGTCTTCCCACACAGGATGCACAGTATAATCAGTTATAACACCAAATATTTTAATGCCTTCTAAGAGTTCTTCTTCCATACATTCCAAAAGTGCCACAGCCAAGACATGGGTACATACAATGCAATCCGGATTATAATCGGTTACACATGTTGAAAAAGGAATGCTCATAATTTTATTTATACCTTGTCTTACAGTAAACTTTTTATCAAAGGATTCATGAGTTTCAAAATATCTGTAAAATTTTGAATATGTGTTTGGGGCGTGCTTGGTAGATACAAGATATCCTTTTGAAACAAGAGTACTTAGCATAGGATTGATATATTCATAAGCATCAACCATTTTTGCCTCATGACCATGTGAATTTATATAGTCAACCAATGCTTTTGATACAGAATTATGTCCCCCACCAGTAGAAAGAGATAATACTAAAACTTTCATAACACACCTCCTGATAAATTTTACACTTTTATAATACAACCTGAATTTTAAAAAGTCAATCAATTTTGTAACACTTTCTTCCTAATTACATACTATGCTAATGTAAGGAGGAATGAAAGATGTCATTATTTAATCAATTTGATAAAGACTCAATTTTATGGTTTATTATTTTGTTCTTATTGCTTTTCTGGTGCGGTAAAGGCTGCGAAGACGAATGCTGTGAAGAAACTATGCGTCCGGGTTGCAAGCAAGGATACATGGGCGGACATAATCAGGGCTGTTGCTAAAACATAATGCCTCTTAAGAGCTCACTGTTAAGAGGCATTTTAAAATTTCAGGTGAGCAGAAAGGCATAAGGTTTTTCTATGAACGAAATCAATTGCTGCAACAACGGATATTCAGGTGGTTGTGGTTGTAATGACAACAATACCTGGATCTGGATTATAGTAATAGCTATAATTATTATATTTTTCTCTAACGGTAACATTTGGGGTAACTCAAACTGTTGTTATCAATAACAAAAAAGGCGGAGTTTCCGCCTTTTAATTTTTTTGTTGCATTTTATATAATTTAGGTTTAAAATATTAGTAATATTAAAATAACAAGGAGACAAAATGAAAGCATTAGGTCATTTTAAAACTATAACAAAACACAGACATTCGGTAATTAAGCACAGTTTTAAAGCAGGTATACCCATTTTAGGATTAATGCATGATTTATCCAAGTATACTTTTACTGAATTTTCATCAGGAGCTAAATATTACTTAGGAAACAGAAGCCCTAATGAAAAAGAAAGAGAACTGTTTGGATACTCAAAAGCTTGGCTTCATCATAAAGGCAGAAACAAACACCACTTTGAATACTGGACTGATTATAATCCTGAAACCAAAATTGTAGGTCCTGTAAAAATGCCAATAAAATATGTAAAAGAAATGTTTTGCGACAGACTGGCTGCAAGTAAAATATATCAGGGCAAAAATTATAATGAATCGCACCCTATAGAATATTTTTTAAGAGGCAAACCCACAAGAAAAATCCATCCCGAAACTTCTGACTTAATAGAAAAATGGCTTCGTCTTTTATCAACTCATGGTGAGAAATATACTTTTAAAGTAATAAAAAAAACAAAACAATATTAAAAAAGAGTATGAACATCATACTCTTTTTTAATATTTAAATGAGCAAGTCTATAAGCCGGGTTCTGTATTTGACAATCATCTATCTAGACCATATATCTCTATATGGTTCAAGCCACCTACCCAGGAAGCATCGGGCCAATGTATTCTTCCTAATGCGGTGTTGCTCCAAGTGGGGTTTACACGAAAAAGCAGTTACCTGCTTTCCAGTAAGCTCTTACCTTACTATTCCACCCTTACCGTAAAACGGCGGTTTATTTTCTGTTGCACTATCCTGAGAGTCACCTCTACCGGGAACTACCCGGCACCCTGCCCTGTGGAGCCCGGACTTTCCTCATATCTGCCCTTTCGTCTGCAGACACGCGATTGTCTGGCTTACTCATTTTAAAACAATTTATAAATGTTTTCAGTTTTTGACACAAAAATTTTTTGATCTATTCTTTGAGACAGCATATCTTTAAGTTTATATATTACAGGATTTTCTGTTTCGAAATGTCCCAAAACAATTAACGCTAAATCATTTTCATAAGCAGTTTGAGCGTAATTGTAGGCACACTCGCCAGTTACATAAAGGTCAACACCAAGATTTATGACATCATCTATCATACTGCCACCACTTCCGCCTAAAACTGCAACTTTTTTAATTTTTTTGTTCATATTACCCGCAATTCTTACAGTTTGAACATTAAATTTTTCCTTTGTAAATTCAGCAAATTCTTCTAATGTTTTCTCTTCGGTTTCGCCATATCTTATCATACCAGACTGTGAGCAGTTATAAAGCTCTAACAAATCTGCAAAAACATAATTTACACCATCTTCGGCATTATCCAAATTTGTATGCATACTGTATACAGATATGTCATTTTTAATAGCTTTTATATAGTTTTTATCAATAATTCTTTTTAAAGGATTAAAAATGGCGGGATGATGAGTTATGATTAAGTTAGCACCAAGGTTTATGGCTTCATCCAAAACCAAAGAATTAAAATCAAGCGCTATTAAAATTTTATCAATTTCCTGATCTTTATCTCCAATCATTAACCCTACATTGTCCCACTCTTCCGCAAGTGAGTCCTGGGCTATAGATTGCAGTATATCAATAATTTTTTGAAGTTTCATAAATCTTTACCACCTCAGAAAGTAAATTCTGGTATTCTAAAAGTATTTTTTCATTTTTATTATCTGAATTCCCAATTCCAATAATTTTAGCACTTAATCGTTTAATAATTTTTTCAGCATACTTACAAAGCAGTTTATCTTTATTTTTGATTAAAAGAGGAGATATATATAACTCCAATTTGTTATATTGAAGTCTTTCTTCTGCTAAGACAACTTTAAAAACATCATAGATTTTACCTGAATCAATTACAAGCTTTTCTTCAGTAATTTTGTATCCAACATCAAACAAATATGCTTTCACAACCTCAATATGTGTCATAGGTTGAAGTATTATTTCATCAAATGCGTTTGTTTTTTCCAGATTGTCATTTAGAATTTTAACAATAAGTTCTCCACCCATTCCTGCAACACATAAAGTTTTTGAAATGCCTAAATCTATATTTTTCAAACCGTCAGATTTAATAACTTGAATACTATCCTCCAAATTATTGGCTTTTATGTTGTCAATACAAGCATTAATAGGACCATCGTTTAAATCACTTGCATAGGCTTTTTCAATTTTATTTGTTTTAACCAGATAAATCGGCAGCTTTCCATGGTCGGTTCCAAGATCTAAAATTGTATTAAAAGACACCATGTCAGCTATAGTTTTTAATCTGGGCGACAAGCTAATCATAAAACATACTCCTCTGTTTTTCAGCCTCTAAAGTCTAACATAAAAAAATTATTTTGTCAATTTAGCAAAATTTCTGAATAATAAATAAAAAGGTGTATATAATACTATTGTCAGCAACCTGGCTGACAATAAATAAGGAAGTCATACAATTAAATTAATATTAAATTCAGTTAGTATTAAAAATCGTTTGACATTCCTTTTTTATAATAGCTGTGCAGGAAGCAAATGCTTCCTGCACAGTTTTTTAATTCTTTTGTTTTAATCTTCCAAATAATGAAAACATTATAAAGAATATTATGTTTACTAAAACAACTGTTGCACCTGTCGGAGTTTCCAGCAGAAAAGAAAGTATCATTCCTAAAACAAAAGATACAACAGAAATAACAGCAGAAACTATTACAACACTTTTAAACTTCTTAGATACCTGCATCGAAGTTATTGCAGGAAAGATGGTAAGACTTGAAATTAAAAGTGCTCCCATCATTCTCATTCCTAAAACTATAGTAACTGCGCTTAAAACAGCAATAAGTGTATTATATATTTCAGAGTTAGTACCCGTTGCTCTTGCAAAATCTTCATCAAATGTAACAGCAAAAATTCTGTTAAAAAAAGCTACATACAAGATAAGCACTAAAAGACATAAAACAACACTTACTACTGTGTCAGTATGATTTAAAGCTAAGATACTCCCAAACAAATAATTATTTAAATTAACATTAACACCTGAACCAAGAGAAATTAAAACAACACCAAAAGCTAATGATCCGCTTGAAATTAATGCTATTGCAGAATCACCCTTAATTTTAGTGTTAGACTTTACTCTTAAAAGTAAAATTGAAGTTATTGTAACTACAGGGACAGAAACTAAAAGTGGCGAAAAATTCAGAACTGATGCTAAAGCTAACGCTCCGAATCCTACATGTGAAAGCCCGTCTCCAATCATAGAATATCTTTTAAGAACCAAAGGTATTCCCAAAAGTGCAGCACAAAGTGATACCATAATGCCAACAATAAATGCTCTTAAAAATAAATTGTATGATAATAAATCAATAATATATGACATCAGTTTTCACCTCCGCAGGTAGTCTTTAAGTAATCCTCTTTTTCGCCAAAAAACACCTGCTTGTGTTCCAGATGCAAAATTTTCGAGGCATATTTAAGTGCTGATGAAATATCGTGAGACACCATAATTACTGTTATATTGTAATTTTGGTTAAGTTCATATACAGTGTTATAAAGGTCTGCTGTAATATGTGGGTCAAGACCTGACACTGGCTCATCCAAAAGCAAAATTTTTTTTGTTGCACATAGAGCTCTTGCCAAAAGTACTCTTTGTTTTTGTCCGCCGGATAATTCATTATAACTTCTATCTTTTAAATCAGTTATACCAAGAATCTCCATCTTCTCAATTGCAACATCTTTATCTTTTATGCTATAAAAGAGTTTCTTGCCTAAAGAATTTAATCTGCCCGACAAAACAACTTCAAATACACTTGCAGGAAAGTCATCTGAAATATTTGATTGTTGTGGTAAATAACCTATTTCAGATGATTTTATTTCATTATATATAATTTCTCCAGAAAGTGGTACTTTAAGCTTTAAAAGTCCCTTAACCAGCGTACTTTTACCCGAACCGTTTTCACCTATTACACAAAGGTAATCACCTGTCTTAACATAAAAGTTAACATCTTCTAAGGCAGGTTTTCCATCATAAGAAAAGGAAACATTTTTACATTCAATTAAATTCATCAGTTAAGTGCCTCCCCTAAAGCATTATAGTTATCCTCCATAAGTGTAAGATAGGATACACCGTTTAAAAGCTCATCTTTGCTTACATTGTGGCAACTGTTAAACTTAAGTTTTTTTGTATTGGTTTCAGACACAATAGCATCAACCAGTTTCTCATTTGAAAATTCCAGACAAAAAACTGCCGGGATATCTTTTTCTTTAACTATATCAATAATATTCTTAACATCTGCTATATCAGGTTCAGATTCATGAGCACAAGAACTATAAACTGAATAGTAGTTTAAATTATATCGTTCAGAAAAATATTTTATAGGATATTTATCTGCAAAAACAATAGTATCCCTTTTTGAATTTTCTACAAGCTTAAAAAACTTTTCGTCAAGCTCTGTTAATTCGGATATAAATTTTTGAGCATTTTCTTTATACTCTTTTTGATTATCTTTATCAATAATAGCTTCAGTTATATATGATGTCATTTTAATTACATTATAAGGACTTGTCCAAATATGCTCATCATAACTTAAATCAAATTCAGTCATATCTGAAATTGAAACTTTTGTCAGATGATCAGAATTGGTTGAATTTAAAATGTCTGAAATAAAACTTTCAGAACTGCCACCCATATATATAAATAAATCTGCTTGATTTATATTTAAGATATCTTTGGGCGTAGGCTCATATGAATGCAATTCAGCACCTACAGGTGTAAGCATTGTTATATTTGCTTTATCACCACAGATCTGTCTTACAATATCATACAAAGGGAAGTTAGAAGTAATTATATTTAATTTATCATTGTTATTTACTACTCCTGTACAAGAACAAGAAGACATAACTATACATATCAAAAGTAAAAAAATAAGTATGTTTTTTCTCATAAATCTTCTCCTAATTATTATTACAGTTATTGCATTTACCATATAGCATCGAAAGTTCTTCGGAAATTGTAAAATCTTTTAATTTTAAAACGCTGTTCTCAAATTCCTCAGAGATATCGTTTTCAAGATGAATTACCTTCCCGCAATCTGTACATTTTAAATGCAGATGACTTTTACAGGTATTTAAAGTATTATACTGATAAACAAACTGTTTGCTCCCCTGCTTAACATATTGTTTTATTTCACCTTTATCTAAAAGCTTTGGTATAAGTCTGTAAACAGTACTTTTACCTAAATCACTATTGCATACAGTATCTGCAATTTCTGATATTGAGTACTGCTTTTCGCTATTATTTTTAAAAAAATTGACTAAAATTGTCATTTGTTTAGTATAATATGCTTTTTTCATATAAACACACCTTCTAGATTTGCATTATACCCTTATTTTGCAGCTTTGTCAACGAAATTTGAGAACAATTCTCAAATTCAACACAAAAACATCGGAACAAGTTATACTTGTTCCGATGTGGTTTTCATATACAAAACAGATGTAATTTTAACAAACACTATTTTAATTATCTACCAAAACATTAAACAATTCTGATTTAACCATTGAGCCATCTTCAAAATTAAATTCAAATTGCAAATGTCCCATAGCATCTTCTTTTGAAAAGTTCATATTTATTAAAATTGGAATTTGCTCAAATGGTGCTATAGCACGACCTACCTCTTTTTCAAATTCTTGCATTTGTGTTCCTGCAGGAGTAAATTTTGCAACGACAGATTGCGGAATAGCACCGTTAAT
>JAZSNJ010000009.1:0-1604 GCA_045536355.1 Clostridia bacterium
ACACTTTTAGTAAGGGCGAAGAAAAATCTATTTGGCAACAAAGAATAATAAATACAAAATTAAAATGTATTGCTGTTCCAAGCCCGACAGTAAACGAAATAACAAAACAAATTGCAAAAGGTAATTTTTTAAGTTTTGTTGAAAAATTTCCGTGGGAAAATTGGACAGTCAGTATGATAGTGGGGTCTTTAATTTGTTTAATTGAAGACTTTGAAACTTTAAAAAAACATCTTTATACATATGCCTGCAAAGTGGATAATTGGGCAAATTGTGATGGGCTTAAATTCAAGTTTAATAATAAGAATAACGATAAGTTTTTTGATTTAGGGTTACTCTTTATAAAAGATGAAAAACCTTTTGTAAGAAGAATAGGTTTAATAATATTTTTTAAGATGTTAAGATATGAAGAATATCTTGAAAAAATATTTACTATTTTAAATGGTTTTAATAATGAAGAACATTATTATGTAAACATGATGCTTGCTTGGATTGTATGTGAGTGCTTTATAAAATATAGAGACAAAACAAAAATATTTTTACAAAACCACAAATTAAATAAATTTGTAATAAACAAAGCCATAAGTAAATGCAGAGATAGTTTTAGGGTAAGTAATGAAGACAAACAAATGTTGCTTCAATATAAAATAAAGTAAAGAACAACTGTTCGGCAAAAATTTAGGCAACATATATATAAAAAATTAACATATACCTATTTAAAAACATAATATGAAGTAGAGATTTTTAAATAAAAATCTTACTTTGTTATTTAGAGAGGTAATGTATTTTTTATGAACTTTTGTTGTAATTGTATATGCCCAAGACCATATAATTTAGGGCCAACAGGACCTACAGGTCCTACCGGACCTGCAGGAATTTCAGGGGGAGTAACCGGTCCAACTGGCCCTACCGGCCCCACAGGACCAACCGGTCCGATTGGGCTTACAGGGGAAATAGGCCCAACAGGTGCCACAGGACCAACTGGCCCTATTGGTTTAACCGGTGCAGTTGGTGCAACCGGGCCTACAGGTCCTACTGGCCCAATAGGAGAAACTGGTTTAACTGGTGAAATTGGCCCTACCGGTCCAACGGGTCCTGTGGGTGCAACTGGTCCAACAGGACCAAGTGGAGATACAACACCAGTGATTGCAAGTTTTTATTCTACAACAACAGGGGCTATTGCTGATGAAACAGAAATTGCTTTAACAGATTATGCTAATACTGTTGCAACGGAAATCACAAGCCCTGCAGGAGGCACAGATGTAACTTTAGTTAATCCCGGTTTGTTTTTAATAAAGTATTCAGCTACTGGTTCAAGAACAACAGCAGGTGATGTTTCTCTTGATGTTACAGCAAACGATGTGGTTATTCCTCAAAGCCAAACTAGTGTCGCTGTTGGTGCAGGAGAAGTTGCTAATTTATCAAACGAATTTTTATATAATACAACTACTGCGAATACTATTTTAAGTTTAACTAATAGTTCTGGTGAAGAAGCAACATTTACAAATGTAAACTTAGTAGTTCAAAAACTTCAATAGTTAAAAAATGAAAAACCTTAAATGCTTTTTGATTAAAGGCCTTTAGGGTTTTTAATTTTAAAAATATAT
>JAZSNJ010000062.1:0-7409 GCA_045536355.1 Clostridia bacterium
ACTAAAGCTTTTTTCACCTTGAATTTCTCTGATATAGTCAACAATTCCATCAGGATAAACATATTCAAAATTTGTTTTCTCAATATGGTCAATAAATTTAAACTTAAGTCCACTGTTAACTACAGCCTGTTTTTTCATAACAGTCTGAAAATATTCGGAAGGAATGTTTATATCATTAAAAACTTCCCTATCAGGTTTCCAGGTTATTTCTGTTCCTGTATGCTTATAATCAGCGGCAACCTTTTTAAGTCCACCGATGTTTTCGCCTTTTTCAAAATGAAGGCTATATTCAAAGCCGTCTCTTCTTACCAAAACATCCATAAATTCAGATGAATACTGTGTTGCACAAGCACCAAGCCCGTTTAACCCAAGAGAAAACTCATAGTTGTCCCCAGAATTGTTATCATACTTACCACCGGCATATAATTCACAAAACACCAGTTCCCAGTTATATTTTGCTTCTTTTTCATTATAATCAACAGGCACACCTCTGCCCTGGTCGGTAACTTTAATAGACCCGTCCTGAAACCTTTCAAGAGTAATTACTTTGCCGTGCCCTTCTCTTGCTTCATCAATCGAGTTTGAAAGAATTTCAAAAACAGAGTGCTGACAACCTTCAATCCCGTCAGAACCAAAAATAACGGCAGGTCTTTTCCTGACTCTGTCGGCTCCTTTAAGCGAGGTAATACTCTCATTACCGTACTCGGTTTTTTTCATTAATTTCCCCAACCTTTCTTTTTTAAAAAATTAGGTATATTTTCTATGTATAATATTTTGACAAATATGCAAAAAATAGTATATATACATATTTAATAATACTACATTTTGTGGTTTATGTCAAGTGAGGTTAAATAAATGAAAGGTTTTTTAGGGTATATATTAAAGTCAAATATTTTTTCTTATTCGGCACAGTCGGCATTCTATTTTTTGTTCTCGCTGTTTCCATTTTTATATTTGTTGACACATATCGGTGCAACTATCTATTTGTCAAATGAAAACATTTTAAATATATTAAAGTTTGCTTTCCCAGATAAAGTATACAATCTTATTAATTATAATTTTGAAACTTTAAGACTACATTCTACCAGATCTGTTTTTGGCTTTTATATTATTCTTGCAATATGGTCATCTTCCATGTTTCTAAATTCCTTAAAACGAGCAACAAGAAAAAATTTTCCCAAAAGCCAAAACAAAAGTTATATTTATAACAGAATATTCTCAATTATTATGACAATCATATTTGCAGTAATTATATGCATTAGTCTGTTTGCAATTTTAATTATAAATGTGCTGTCTGAATTTTTAAATTCTGTTTTTGAACCTGTAATAACTATGCTTATTCCTTTTTTAATTGTAATATTAAATTTTGTTTTACTGTATATGTTTTTACCTCCTGAAAGGATAAAGGTTAAGGATGCGATATATGGTGCTGTGTTTTCATCAGTTGGAATAAGCTTAAGTTCTTTTGTATTTTCATATTATATTAATTATGTTGCAAATTATACTATGCTTTATGGAACTTTAGGAAGTGTAATTATGCTTATGACCTGGCTTTATATCTGCTCTTTTATAATTATAATGGGTGGTATAATAAACTCATATATTTATTTAAAAAAATTGTCAAAAAACATTGACATTTCTTAATAAAAATATTATAGTAAAAGGTACTTAAATGTGAAAGGGGATTGATAAATGAAAAAGGAAATTATACGCCTTGAAAATGTAAGTAAATCTTATGATGGCGTAGACGAAATTTTAAGAGGTATAAGCCTTACAATTAAAGAAGACGAATTTTTTACATTGCTTGGACCAAGCGGATGTGGTAAAACCACAATGCTTCGTATTATCGGTGGATTTGAATCTCCTACCGATGGCAATGTTTTTTTTGATGGGATTGATATTACAACTCTTCCTCCCAACAAGCGTGAACTTAACACTGTTTTCCAGAAGTATGCGCTCTTCCCTCACCTTAATGTTTTTGACAATGTTGCTTTTGGTCTTGTAATCAAAAAAGTTGAAAAAGACATTATAAAACAAAAAGTTGAAAGAATGTTAAAACTTGTTGGATTAGAGGGATTTGGCACAAGAGATGTTTCTGCTCTTTCAGGTGGTCAGCAACAAAGAGTTGCAATTGCAAGAGCTTTGGTAAACGAACCTAAAGTTTTGCTTTTGGACGAACCTTTGGGTGCACTTGATGCAAAACTTCGAAAAGGTATGCAATCTGAACTTAAAAAGATTCAAAAAGAAGTCGGCATTACTTTTATTTATGTTACACACGACCAGGAAGAAGCTCTCTCTATGTCAGATACAGTTGTTGTTATGAATAACGGTATGATTGAACAAATAGGCACTCCCACCGATATATATAATGAACCTGAAAACCGTTTTGTGGCAGAATTTATTGGTGAATCAAACATCATAGAAGCTGTTATGAACAAAGACTACCTTGTTACTTTTGACGGATACTCATTCGAATGTGTAGACAGAGGTTTTAAAGAAAACGAAGAAGTTGAAGTTGTTTTAAGACCAGAAGACTTAGATATTGTTGAACCTGAAAATGCAAAGATTAAAGGAATTGTAAAATCAATAGTTTTTAAAGGAGTACATTACGAAATTACAGTTGAAACTGACTACAGAAATTACATAGTTCACACAACTGATTACAGCGAGATTGGTAAATCTGTAGGTTTATCGTTCTTCCCCGAAGATATACATGTAATGTATAAGACGGAGTATTAATAATGAAATACTTCAAGAACTTAACCAAGCCCTATATGCTTTGGGCTTTATTACTTATTGTAATTCCTTTAATTATGATATTTATGTATGCCATCACAAAAAACAACAACAGCATACTAAATATTCAGTTCACTTTTGAAAACTTTACTAAAATGAGCGACCCTATATATATTTCGGTTTTTATAAAGTCGTTTAAGTTAGGTTTAATAACTGTTTTAATATGTTTAGTTGCAGGATATTTACTTGCTTATGTAATAACAAAATTTTCTGAAACTGTTCAAAGTGTTTTAATTTTGTTTGTTACTATTCCTATGTGGATTAATATGCTTTTAAGAACTTATGCATGGACAAGTATACTTTCTGAAAACGGTATTATTAACACATTTTTGAACAAACTTGGATTTGACTCTATTAATATGATGTATACCGATTTTTCAGTTATATTAGGTTTGGTTTGCAATTTCCTGCCTTTTATGATTATTCCTATACATACAGCATTAAGCAAAATGGACAAATCCTTAATCGAGGCGGCATTCGACCTTGGGGCAAATCCTTTCCAGACTTTCTGGAAGGTAACTTTTAAACACTCAATTCCTGGTGTTGTCAATGGAGTTATAATGGTTTTCATCCTCTCTATTTCTTCGTTTGTAATACCAAAAATATTGGGTGGCGGTCAGTATTTGCTCATCGGAAACTTAATAGAAAATCAATTTATCTCTGTTGGGGATTGGAATTTTGGCAGTGCAATTTCAATGATTCTTGCACTTGTAATTCTTCTTTCAATTCACTTTATGAGAAAAATTGACCATACAGAAGAATAAGGAGGATGAATATGAAAAAAAGATCTAAAATATTTTCAATCCTCTATATAGCAGGATGCTTTGCATTTTTCTATCTGCCTATTTTAGTTACAATACTCTTTTCATTTAACTCATCTAAATCCTTAACACATTTTACAGGGTTTTCGTTTAAATGGTATCAGAGTTTAATTCAGAATAATGAAATAATGTCGGCAGTTTATGTTTCGGTAAGTATAGCAATTATTTCTACAATCGTTTCAACCATTTTAGGCACACTTACTGCAATAGGTTTATCAAAATCAAAAAAAGTTGTTAAAGAACTTTTACTTACAATTAATGACATTCCTATAACCAATCCCGAAATTGTTACTGCAATCGGACTTATGCTTTTGTTTTCGTCATTTAAGATTGAAAAAGGATATTTAACAATGCTTTTAGCACACATTGCCTTTTCAACACCTTATGTTATAACAAGCGTATACCCGAAAGTAAGAAAGCTTGACCCTAATGTTGCAAATGCTGCAATGGACCTTGGTGCAACACCATTTCAGGCTCTTACCAAAGTAATTATTCCGATGATTAAACCAGGAATTTTTGCAGGAATTTTGTTAGCATTTACAATGTCGATTGACGATTTTGTTATTTCATATTTTGTATCCGGAAACGGTGTTATGAACATTTCAATAATAGTTTATAATATGACAAAAAGGACAAATCCAACAATAAATGCATTGTCAACACTTTTGATTTTGGTAATTATTATAACAATAATTATTGTAAACTTAGTTCCAAGACTTACCAAAAAGAATATGTCAGTCAATAAGCATTTAAAAAGAATAAGTCTTATTTTAGCTGCAATTTTAATTATATCCCCTGCTTTTATCAATATAAATCAGGAAAAGAAAATTTTAAAAGTATATAATGCTGGTGAATATATTTTAAAAGACCTTCTAACAGAATTTGAAGATGAGTTTGACTGCGAAGTTGTATATGAAACCTTTGATTCAAATGAATCAATGTATACCAAAGTTTCAAGTGGAGAGGTTTATGATATAATTATACCATCTGACTATATGGTAGACCGAATGATTAAAGAAGAATACTTGCAAAAAATTGACTGGGATTTAATACCAAACAGAAAAAATATTATGCCCGAAGTTCAAAATAAAGAATTTGATCCGGACAATGAATATACAGCATCATACTTCTGGGGTAGTGTTGGTATACTTTACAACAAAAATGTTATCGACCCTGAGGATTTAAATGAAGGTTGGGAAATTTTAAGAAATCCAAAATACAAAAATGACATTTATATGTACGATTCAGAGCGTGATGCATTTATGATTGCATTAAAAGCTTTGGGGTATTCAATGAACACAGAAGATACCAAAGAGCTATATGATGCATATAACTGGCTTGTAGAACAAAGACAGCTTGTTTCCCCTATTTATGCGGGAGACGATGTTATTGACAGTATGATTTCTGGCAACAAATCAATGGCTATCGTTTATTCAGGTGATGCTGCATACATAATGTCTGAAAACCCTGAACTTTCATATTTTACTCCAGAACAAGGAACAAACATCTGGTTTGACTCTATGGTAATTACAAATAACTGTACAAATATAGAATTAGCTCATGAGTTTATAAACTTTATGTTAGATGAAGAAAATGCTATAAGAAATTCGGAAGAAGTAGGTTATACTTCAGGTGTTAAAAATGCATTTGATTATATGAGAACTACTACATACGAAGGTATCAATGCTTATGTTCCGGAGCAAAGAACTGTTGATGAGGTATTTAAATATCAACCAACTAAAGTTAAAAAATATTGTGCAGATCTTTGGATAAAAGTTAAAGCTGAATAATATTAAAGAGTGTGGTTTTATACCACACTCTTTATTTTTGGCAAAACAAAAAGCAACCTAACGGTTGCTCTAATTTGTTATTTTGCTTCAAGATTAAATTTCTTTCTAAACTTATCAACACGACCACCGGCATCAACAATCTTCTGTTTGCCTGTATAGAACGGATGGCATTTTGAACAAATTTCAACGGTAAGTTCAGATTTAGTAGATCTGGTTTCAAAAGTTTCGCCACAAGCGCACTTTACAACCGCTGTATCATAATTAGGATGCATACCTTCCTTCATTTGTTTCACCTCTTTCTATAAACAACAAATAGATTATAACACAAGAGTTTGTAAAAATCAACATTTTTTTTGGAATTTGTTAATTTTTTCTAAAATCACTCATCATAACCTTTTGGATTATTGCTTTGCCATCTCCAAGAGTCTTCACACATTTCTTTGATTCCATTTTGTGCAACCCAACCAAGCTCGTTTTTAGCCTTATCTGCATTAGAATAGCAAGTCGCAATATCTCCAGCTCTTCTCTCTTTAATAACATAAGGAACTTTGATATTATTAGCTTCTTCAAAATTCTTTACTATATCCAAAACGCTGTAACCAACACCTGTTCCCAAATTATAAATGCAAAGACCTGCATTTTCTTTAATTTTCTTAAGTGCTTTCACATGACCGTCTGCCAAATCAACAACATGGATATAATCTCTTACACCGGTTCCGTCATGTGTATCATAGTCATCACCAAATACACCAAGTTCTTTTAATTTGCCCACAGCAACCTGAGTTATGTATGGCATTAAGTTGTTTGGTATACCGTTTGGATTTTCACCAATTGTTCCGCTTTTATGCGCACCGATTGGATTAAAGTAACGAAGAATTATTACATTCCATTCATTGTCTGCTTTTTGAATATCAGATAAAATCTGTTCAAGCATTGATTTTGTCCAACCGTATGGATTTGTACACTGACCTTTTGGGCATTCTTCAGTAATCGGAATAAATGCAGGATTTCCGTAAACTGTTGCAGAAGATGAGAAAATAATATTTTTACAGTTATGTTTTCTCATAACATCTACCAAAGTAAGTGTACCTGCAATATTATTTTCATAATATTCCCAAGGCTTTGCAACTGATTCACCTACAGCTTTTAAACCTGCAAAGTGAATTACAGCGTCAAATTTATTACTTGAAAAAATACTTTCAAGTGCATCTCTGTCTAAAATATCTGCTTTGTAGAACGGGACTTTTTTCCCAGTAATCTTTTCTACTCTTTCCAAGGATTTTTCACTTGAATTTGATAAGTTATCCAAAACGGTTACATCATAACCTGAGTTTTGGAGTTCAACTACTGTATGGCTACCTATATAACCTGCGCCACCTGTAACTAAAATATGCATTTGTTACCCTCCTTATTCTATAACTACTGATTGCATTATCTGTGGAACATAGGGCATATCCTGAAAGTTGCATTTAGTAGTTGCAATTTCATCTACTACCTCCATACCTTCAACCACTCTGCCAAATGCCGCATAGCTTCCGTCTAAATGCGGTGCATCTTTATGCATTATAAAAAACTGTGAACCTGCTGAATTGGGATTAGAGGCTCTTGCCATAGAAATTACGCCTCGTTCGTGCTTTAAGTCATTCTTAAATCCGTTTAACTCAAATTCACCAAAAATGCTGTATCCCGGACCGCCCATCCCGTTACCATCAGGACAACCGCCCTGAATCATAAATCCCTCAATAACTCTGTGAAAAGTAAGACCGTTATAAAATCCTTCACTAACTAATTTTTCAAAGTTTTCAACAGTTTGTGGAGCAATATCTTTATAAAGTTCAAGCTTAATCTGTTTTCCGTTTTCCATAGTAATTACAACCATTATTTATCCTCCTTAATCATTTGTATAACTTTCCTCAAAACCGTTCTTGCAGTTTTATTTCTCACTAAATTGCGTGAACCGGTAAAATGATATTTATAAACTGTGCATCCTTTATTTGTTGCA
>JAZSNJ010000117.1:0-2858 GCA_045536355.1 Clostridia bacterium
ATCTAAGTGATGCACTCATTTCACCGTCTGGACCGCCATATTGCGAAATAATAAGTTTTGCCATTTTGGGGTCCGGATTTTTGATATTTACCGGAAATTCAAGATTTTTTTGATATTGCCACATACTTTATTTACTCCTCCTAATCAAACATATTTTCCCATGGCCAGGGATTCAAAGTCCAGTTCCAACGATTTTCAGAAGAAGTGCCTAAAGTGAGTGGTCCTACTTCTCTTTTATATCTTTCCTTAAGCGCATTAACCTCTTTCTGATAATCATTAAACATTCTTACAGCGTCTTTATCATCAGGGTGAGTGTTAAGATATAGTCCTAAATCTATAAGATAGAAGTCAAGTTGCATAATTTGCATAAGCATTTCATTTCTTGTCATTTCCAAACCTCCAGTTAGTGTAGGGCATATATAAACTTGGGAAAATAGTGCCTCTTAAAAGAGCTTCACACGGTTCAAACAAATCTTCGTTTTGTCTTTGATAGTACACTATACTGGTAGCGTACATAGGTCTTACATTGCAAGAAGCGTTATTATTTTCCATAAATACATTCCTTTCAAAAAAGATTGAGAATACTCTCTGTACATAATATGTAGAATTTTGTAAAATTGTTACATTGGTAATATTTACAATCATGTATGAATAAATATTCCTAAAAGGAGTGGGGAAAATGAGCATAGCTATTTTAGACTATCAAAAGAAGAAATCTCCTCTTAAAAGATGTACGGTAGGTAAAGAAATAACAGAAATAGAGGAGCTTTCGGTTACTGTAACTAAGCTTACACTTTTATGTGGGGACAAAATTAAAAAAAAGATGTTTAACAAGCTTAAAAACGAATTAAATGAATTTGATTATGTAATATCACTAAGCGACAGACTTAAACATTTCGAGAATAAAAATGAAAAAACAACACTGATGACAGCCACCCCTGTTATATCGTTTAAAAAATGTATTGAGCTTATAAAAGTCAACCCCAAAGAAGAAAAGTTTGCAGTAGTTGTTACACAATTAACTGATAAAACCAGAGAAATTTGTATAAAACTATGCAAAAATATGAGATTTGTTTGTCTGTATGAAAAAGAAGATTCAGATTTAGCAGAAAGAATATTAAACGATACGGGCGTGTGTGTAACAAAGGGGAAATACCCTGAAGTATCGGAAAATGTAGCAATTTTTATAGGTGATAACCTAGAAATAAATGACAATATCCATAAAAAAACTTATTATGACATTGAGTATCAAAAAAACGATTATAAGAATAAATATTTACTTCCTATGGAAGAAATTTTAAAAATTGCCATAAAAGGTTCGGGCGATGATAGCTATATTAAGTCGAAAAAGGTCAAAATAAGAGGCTTAAAGTCAAAATATTGGTAGTTGACAAAGAGAATAAAAACTCGTATAATGTGTTGGAATGGAAGATAAAGGAGTAGTAACAATGAGCAATTCAAAGACTGTATCTTTGACCAAAGCAGGTTATAAAGAATTACAGGCAAAATTGGAATATCTTAAAAACGAAGGCAGAACAGAAGCGGCAGAAAAACTTAAACTCGCTAGGTCTTTTGGCGACTTGTCCGAGAATTCAGAATATGATGAAGCTAAAAATGACCAGGCAAGACTTGAAAAGAAAATTGCTGACCTTGAAGAGGCACTAAAAAACGCTGTTATAATAGATACTGATAATGTTGATAAATCTGAAGTGTATTTTGGTGCAACCGTAAAAGTTTGGGATGAAGAATTTGAAGAAGAAATAGAATATACTGTAGTAGGCTCAAAAGAAGTTGACCCAAAAAACAACAAAATCTCAAGTGATTCACCTTTAGGAAGAGCGCTTATCGGTAAAAAAGTTAATGATAAAGTTCAGGTTGTTAATGACAAGGGAGAAGTTTTAAGTGAATTTAAAGTTTTAGAGATACTTTAAAATTAAAAGCAGACAGTTAATACTGTCTGCTTTTTTATTCTTTAGCAGTTGTGTTTAAATGAGTTGCAAACTGTTTCGCTTGCGCTTGAGCAGTTACAAGGGTCGCAAGTACATCCAACATCAATGCTTTCTAAAGTACATTTTGTATCGTCATTATATCTGCAATGAATAGCTTTACAATTGATTTTTGTTGAGCCTGTGTTGTCAGCTGCAGATAAAATTGATGACATAATGCCTTGCTTTGTTGAGAAAGTATCGCACCTTGTCTGAACTGAGGTTTTTGCATCTTCACCGTTTATTTTTATAGCCGAGCTTGTACAACAAGCGTTGTCGTTATAAATACAATCGGTAACAGAGCATTTGATAAGATGATCTGATCTCATGATTTTAAAATCATCCTTTCTGAAAAATAATATATTTAAAGCAGACCTGCTTTTATTATTATGAACAGATTTTTTTACGATATACTCATAATATTAGGACAAACTGAATAGAATTATTAATAAATGAATGGGTAGTTTATATTTATTAAAATTTGGGACAGAAAGGATAAAACGCCTATGGAAGAAATTGGTGGAAGCTTAATTACAGCATACGGTTTAGGAATAATTCTTATATTTATAATACTAAAGATATTTTATAAACCACTAAAGTTTTTAATCAAGATTTTGCTTAATTCAATTTTTGGTGGAATTGTACTTTTTGTGCTAAATTTAGTTGGTGGAAATATAGGAATGAGTATAGGCATTAATGCTTTTACTGCACTTATTACAGGTGTTTTAGGTGCGCCGGGATTATCACTGCTTTTATTGCTTCAGGTAGTATTGAATGCATAATCCAAAAAAATGAACAAAACGGTTGTTAAAATTTGTTGAAAATGCACAACTTAATATTGACAATTATACATAACAAGCGTAAAATAAATAG